>CANQNA010000010.1 GCA_947625005.1 uncultured Bacilli bacterium | reverse complement strand
AAAGAACAATTTAATTTTGAAGTAAAAAAAGATGGAGAAATCTTAGAATATAATCTTGTTAATAAAAAAATAAAATCTTTAGTTAAAATTCATAAAACAAATAATGATAATAAAGCTTTATCAGGAGTGGTGATTGGAATATACGATGAACATGGTAATGAAATAGGAAAATATACAACAGACGATTTTGGTAATATTGAAGTAGAGTTGGAATATGGAAATTATTTTTATAAAGAAATTTCTACTCTTGAAGGTTTAATATTAGATGAAAAAGAACACCATTTTAAAGTGACAGAAAATGGTATAGAAATGGACTTTCAATTGATTAATGAAAAAATTCCAATCACAGGTGTTTCAGATTATAAAATAGTAAATATGCTAAGTCTTATTGGTATTACTAGTGGATTAGGATTAATAATTTATGAAAAAAAGAAACAATAAAATATTATTCTTTATAGGATTTCTTCTAATAATAATCAGTTTGATATTTTTGCTCCTCTATTATTTATTAGGATATTATGAAAATAAAAAATTGGACAAGTTAGCAGAAATATATATTGAAACTAATTTTAATAATGATTATTCTTCTATAATAAAGAAAAAGAACAAAACTAAAATCAACTATATTGGAGTTTTAGAAATTCCAGAGATAAATTTTAAAAGAGGATTTCTTAATATTAATGATCCCCTTAATACAATTAAGAAAAATATTCAAGTTTTAGAAAATTCTGAATTTCCTGATAAAGAAAATAGTGTGTTAATTATTGCAAGTCATTCTGGAAGAGGGAAAAACGCTTATTTTAAGGATTTAGATAAACTTAGTTTAAATAATGACATATATATTTATTATAATAATGTTAAATATATTTATAAAATAACAGATATTTATGAAACAAATAAAAATGGCAACTTAACTTTAAATAAATCTCCTAAAAAACAAACTTTGGTATTAACAACTTGTAGTGAAGTTAATAAAGATAAGCAATTAGTAATAACCTCAGAACTTAAAGATACAAATATAAAAAATATTTGAGTAAAATTAGTGTTTATAGTATAATGACTTTAGTAAAGGGTGTTAACATGAGAAGAATCTTAGGAAGTATAGATTTAGGAAGTAGTCATATTAAATTAGTTGTTGCTGAAATAATTAATAATAAACCTAAAGTTCTTTGTGCAGTCAGTGAACCAGCGAGAGGGATTAAAAATGGCTTAATTATGAATGCGGAAGATACTGTATTTTCTTTAAAAAAAGTTTTTAAAAAGGCCGAAGAACATTTAGGAATTAAAATAAATAAAGTAATTGCTAATATTCCTAGCATTAATTTAGAAATTATTAAAGGAGAAGGGACAAATACTATTACAGGAGAAGATAGTATAATAACTGGTAATGATATTATAAGAATTTTGCAAACAAGTTGTTATAATAAGATTCCCGATAATCTTGAATTAATCAATGTAATACCTATTACTTATAAAGTTGATAAAACGACTACAAATGATCCAAGAGGAATGCAAGGGAAACATTTAAGTGTGAAGTCTTTAATACTTACTACTCCTAAGAAAAATGTCTACTCTGTCGTAAAATGCATTGAAAAGTGCAACGTAAAGGTTATTGACATAATGTTAGGTTCTTTAGGAGATTATTATACAGTAAAAAATAAATTAACAGATTCTTCTACAGGAATTATTGTTAATTTAGGAAAAGATAAGACAACTATTAGTGCCTTTACTAAAGGAATTTTATTTAAAGAGAAAATTATTGATGCTGGAGGAACTAATATAGATAATGATATTTCCTTTATTTATAAGGTAAAACAAGAAGATTCTATTATGCTAAAAGAAAATTTAGCTTTAGCGACTAAACAAAAAGCCAATCCTAAAGAAACCGAAAATATTATAAATAAATTAGGAGAAAAGATTGAAATAAATCAATTTGAACTGTCTGAAATCTGTTCAAGTAGATTAACAGAAATTTTAAATTTGGTAAAAAAAGAAATAAACTACTTAACAAAAAAAGAAATAAGTTATATAATATTCACAGGTGGATTGTCTGAGTTTAAAGACTTTAACCTAGAAATTGAAAATATTTTTAATGAAAAAGCCAGTGTAGATGAACTAAAAATTATAGGGATTCGTAATAATTCTTATAGTACTGCTATAGGAATGATTAAATATTTTAATGAAAAATTAAATCTTAGAGATAGAGAATATTCGATATTTAATGAAGAAGAAACTGATATAATAGGAAGCAGTGGAACAAAAGTTAATATTTCGAATGATTCAATAATAGGTAAGGTTTTTGGTTACTTTTTCGATAATTAAGGAGGATATTATATGAATGGTCTACAAATGGATGCAATAGCAAAAATAAAAGTAATTGGAGTAGGTGGTGGAGGTAATAATGCCGTTAACCGAATGATTGAATCAGGTGTAAAAGGTGTTGAATTCATTGTTGCAAATACTGATTTACAAGTTTTAAATTCATCTAAAGCTGAAATAAAACTACAAATAGGACAATCAATTACAAATGGTTTAGGTGCTGGAGCGAATCCTGAAATTGGTAGAGAAGCAGCTTTAGAAAGTAAAGATGAAATTGCAGAAGCTCTTAAAGGCGCTGATATGGTTTTTGTAACTTGTGGAATGGGTGGCGGAACTGGAACAGGAGCTGCACCAGTAATCGCTGAAATTGCTCAAGACTTAGGAGCCTTAACTGTAGGTATTGTAACAAAGCCATTCCGTTTTGAAGGAAAAAGAAGAATGGAACAAGCAGTTTTAGGATTAGATGAATTAAAACAACATGTTGATACTTTAATTGTTATTCCTAATGATAGACTAAGAGATATTATAGATAAATCAACTCCAATGTTAGAAGCATTCAAAGAAGTTGACAATGTATTACATAGAGGAGTTCAATCAATTAGTGATTTAATTGCTGTATCCGGTTTAGTTAACCTTGACTTTGCTGATGTTAAAGCTGTTATGGAAAAACGAGGAAATGCTTTAATTGGTATTGGTTTAGGAGTAGGAGAGAACAGAGCAATTGAAGCTGCGAAACAAGCGGTTTCGAGTGCTTTACTAGAAACTAGTATTACTGGAGCAACTGATGCAATAATTAATGTTACTGGAGGAAATTCTTTAACCTTATTTGAAGCAGAAGATGCTGCTGAAGTCGTAAGAGCCAGTGCTAATACAGATATAAATATAATCTTTGGTGCTGTTATTAATGAAAATTTAAATGATGAAGTAATCGTAACTGTTATTGCTACAGGATTTGATGAAGAAAATCCAACTATGGAATATAATGATTATTCCACTAGTCAAACTAGAAGTAGTAAATCAGTAACAGATGAAAGTGATTTTGATATACCTCCATTTTTAAGAGATAGAGATGATTTTTAAGACACAAATGAGTGTCTTTTTTCTTTATTTGACATTTTTTTTAGAATTTTTGTTGTAACCTTATTAAGGTGGGTTATATGACAATATATATTGACTTAGTAATATTTATTAATTTTATGTTTGATTTTAATTTACTACTTGCCCTCAATATTTTATTAAAAAGAAGAAAAAAGATTTTAAGAATTTTTCTTGGTGCCTTATTTGGTAGTTTAAGTGTTGTTCTTTTATTTTTCTCTCTTAATTCTTTTATTTTATTTATCTTAAAAGTAATAATTAGTATTTTTATGATATTAATCACTTTTGGAAAAACAGATTTTCCAACATTCAAAGATAATCTAACTTATTTATATTTATTAAGTATTATATTAGGAGGGACTATTTATCTTATCAGCGATCAAGTAGGCTACAAAAACAGTGGATTATTCTTTGTTTCTACAGATTATAGTTTAAATTTGTTTATAATCTTAATTCTAACTCCAATCTTACTAATATTACATATTAAAATTCTTCATAAATTAAAAACAAACTATTCTAAATATTATCAAGTCGACATATTATTAAATGGAAACACAATAACCTTAACCGCTTTTTTAGATACTGGAAATAAACTTATTTGTCCTATTACTAAAAAACCAGTAATTTTAGTGGAAAAGAATAAAATACCAAAAGGAAATTATTCTTTTCTTTATGTTCCTTATAATTCTTTAAATAATCATAGTGTTCTTAAATGCCTAAAACCTGATTATATTATTATTGAAGGCAGAGTAATTAAAAATGTATTAATAGGATTAAGTGAACAGAAGTTTAATATTCCAGGAACAAATTGTATTTTAAATGAAAGGATTCTTTTATGAAATTTATTAAAAAATTATTAATGTTTTTGCATTTTAACAAAGACGTTTTCTTTGTCGGAAGTACCGATATTTTACCTCCACCTTTATCTCAAGAAGATGAACTAAAATATTTGATTTTAGCCAAAAAAGGAGATCAAGAAGCTCGTAATAAACTTATTGAACATAATTTACGCTTAGTAGTTTTTCTGGCTAAAAAATATGAAAATACAGGAACTGATATTGAGGATTTAGTAAGTATTGGTTCAATTGGACTAATTAAAGGGATCAATACTTACAAAATAGATAAAAACATTAAACTTGCCACTTATGCTAGTCGTTGTATTAGTAATGAAATATTAATGTTTTTAAGAAAAAATAAAAAAAGACGTACAGAAATTAGTTTTGAAGATGCTTTAAATTATGATGCTGAAGGTAATGAATTGCATTTAGAGGATATTTTAGGAACAGAAGAAGATATAGTTTATAAGGAATTTGAACATAAAATAGATAAAGCATCTTTAGAAAAAGAATTAAATATTTTAAATGAACGAGAAAAACAAATAATGACCTTACGTTATGGTTTAAATAATACTGAAGAATATACTCAAAAAGAAGTTGCAGAAATGTTAGGAATTAGTCAATCTTATATTTCTCGAATAGAAAAAAAAGTAATAAATAAATTAAAAGCAGTAATGAAAGTATAATTTACATTATATTCTTTTTTTGTTATTATTAAATAGGTGAAAATATGAAAAAATTTAATATTTATACAATTCATTCAACAAAGTTTAACTATAAAGAAGAATTTTATAAACCCTTATTATTAAGTGAAATATGTAATCAACATACTTTAGTTCTTCCTTTAACAGAAAAATATCAAACTATGTATGCGAAAGACTTAATTCAAGATAGCGATTTAGTTATTATTAATCTAACTGAATCAACTTTTAGTGTAGTTATTGAAACAAATTGGGCTATAAAAATGCAAAAACCTATTTTATTTTTAATTAAAGAAAATGCAAAATGTAATTCTTTGTTAAATAAATATAAAAAGCAAGCACAAGTGTATTTAAACCTTGAACAAGAAAAAGAAATTATTGATAATTTTATTACAATAAGTACTCAAGAGATATCTAGTAAAGAAGAAAGTGGAACAATTAATTTAGGATCATTAAATTAAAATAAAAAGTTTTTATTTACTAAAATAAACTTATTTGATAAAATAGTATTATAGTATGGAGGAATGTATAATGGCATTTGACGGATTAAAAAAAGCTTTATTTTCTGTAGAAAATAATGATCAAAATGAAGATGAATTTTATTCAGTTAGTAAAAAAGAAATGAAAAACGAAGAATTAAAAAATGGTAATAAAATGATTTTAGTTGAACCACGTGCTTATTCTGAAAGTCAACAAATTGCTGACTATTTGAAAAATCGTAATAGTGTAGTAGTTAATCTAAAAAGAGTTACTTCAGATCAAGCAAAAAGAATTATTGACTTTTTAACAGGGACTATTTATGCAATTAATGGAGACTTACAAAAATTAGGTAATGGTATCTATTTATGTACGCCTAACAATGTTAGTGTCCAAGGTAAAATGAGTGAAAGTGACGAAAAAAGTAAAAGTAATAAAGCCAAATATGAAGAAGAAATAGAATTCTAATTCTAATTTTTTTGAGGTGATTATATGGAAAAGTTTAATACCAGTATCACGGGGTATAAAAAAAGTGAAGTAAATGAATTTGTTAACGACTGTATTACTAAAGTTGATGAAATGATCAAAAAAATGAAAAGTAAGGATCTAGAAATAGAAAAATTAAAAGCCGAAATAGAACATTACAAAAATATGGAATCATCTTTTAGTAGAGCCTTACAAATGGCTGAAGAAGCTTCAACAGAAATTAAAAAGGTCGCTAGGAATGAAAGTGAAAATATTATATTAGAGGCCAAAAGAAATGCCAATAGAATTATTGATGATGCTCTAAGAGCAAGAGAAAAAGCTGAAGATGATACAGAACGATTAAGAAGAAATATAATTACCTTTAAAAGAAGATTAAGAACTATTGTAGAACAAGAATTAGATGTAATAGAAGATATAGAACACATTGATTTATAATGTGTTTTTTATTTTTTTAAAATTTTTAAAGGAAATAGAAAAATACCTTGTACATATATAAGTGGGAGGGAAGAAAGATGAAAAAGAAATTAATTGTTAAACAAGTTGATGAATGTGATTGTGGTGTCTGTTCTTTACTTAGTATTATTCGTTATTATAAAGGAAATGTTCCTCTAGAAATTCTCAAAATTAATACAAACACCGATAAATTTGGAACAAATGCCTACGAATTAATTAAATGTGCTAGTATTTATGGTTTAGAAGGTAAAGGCTTAAAGGTAGAAAGGATAGATAATTTAGATTTACCTGTAATCGCTCATTTAAAGCTTGATAATGATTTTTATCATTTTGTAGTTCTCTACAAAATTAAAGATACAACATTAGAAATAATGGATCCAGCAAAAGGTAAAATTATTTTAGCAAAAGAAAACTTTTATAAAATTTTTACAGGAAATATAATAAATTTAAAGCCAGTTACTAATATTCCTTATTTAAAGTCAGATACTACGTTAAAACAAATAGTATTTAAATTTTTTAAAAATAATAAAAAAAGCATAATCTTCTTTTATTTCAATTATCTATTATTATTGTTTATAACGATTTTATTTTCGTGTATTTTTTACCTTTTCTTAAATAATAAAAAATTATTACTATTTAGTTTTATTTTTCTCGCTTTATTAATTTTAAAAGTTCTTCTAACATATATAAAAAACAAAAAATATTTTTCTTTGGAAAACCTCTTGAAGTTGAACTTAGCTAATAATTTTTTTAATCATCTTCTTTTCCTTCCTCAAAAATATATTCAAATGAAATCTAGCGGAGAAATATTAACTAGATTTAATGAATTAAATCTTTTGAGTGAATTTATTAGTAATTTATTTCTAAAAAATGTGATAGAAGTTATTAGTATAATTGTTGTAAGCATTATTTTATTCATTTTTAATATTAATGCACTCCTAATACTATTAGTCTTACTATTGTTCTATGTTTTCATTTCCGTAAAATATAATAACTTTTTATCTCCCTTAATAGTTAATCAAATAAATGCTGAAGCTGATTATAATAGTGATTTAAATCATTATGTTAACTCAATTCATAATATTATACTTATAGGTAATAGAGAATATTTTCAAACTAAATTTTCTCAACAATTGAATAATAAATATCAAAAAACTTTCAATTTTAATCAAAAAATTAATTTAGGAGAAAATTTAAAAGAATTTCTTTATTATTTAATCTATTTATTACTTGTAATATACTTTTTTTCCTTACATAATCCTTTAATAAATATTATTACTCTAATTAATTTAATTGTAATTATCTTAGATAATACAAAAAGTTTGTTAAATGATTTACCTCTTTATGCTTATGGAAAAAATATTTTTATCAAAATAAGTGAATTCTTTGGTGTTGAAGAACCTACTTATACCAATACTTTATTAAACTTTAATAATCAAATAATATTTAACCAAGTAAAATTTACTTATGATAAAATTAATTATTTTAAATATAATTTTAAGATTAATTATGGGGAACATATTATGATTAAAGGTCAAAATGGTTGTGGAAAAAGTACTTTTTGTCAACTGTTATGTGGAAATTTATCTAATTATGATGGAACAATTACTATTAATAATACTAACTTAAAAGATTTAGATTCAAATGCTTTAAAATATCTAATTGCTTATTCTGATCAAAAAGCTGTTCTTTTTAAAGATACAATTAAAAATAATATTACTTTAAATCAAATTTATGAAGAAAGTTTTTTTAGAGATATTTGTCAAATTTGTGATATTGAAAGTATTGTGAGTAAAAAAAGAAATAGATTTAATACTCTAATTTATGAAAACTGTCCTAACCTCTCTGGAGGAGAAATTCAAAAAATAATTCTTGCTCGAACTCTTCTTTTAAACAAGCAAATAATTATTTTGGATGAAACCTTAAGCGAAGTAAGCATTACTTCAGAAATTAAAATAATTAAAAATATCCGCGCTTATTTTAAAAATAAAACTATTATATATATTACTCACAAAAATTTAGAAAAATATTTTGATCGTTTTATTTCATTGAATTAGAAAGGAGTTAATATGGTCGAATTAGAAAAAAATGAATTAGTTAATATTACTGGCGGTGCTTCTAAAAAAGGAATAGGAATAATCATTGGCATTGTTTGTACATTTATAGCAGGAGTTATAGATGGATTTATGAGACCACTAAAATGTCATTAATGAATAAAGAAGAATTAGAACAAGTTTATGGTGGTGCTATATCTGGAAGCTTACTTAACTATTTAGGAAAAATAATTAATACTATTTTTTCTATAGGGCAAAGTATAGGAAGCGCTATAAACTATCTTAAAAAAGGAAGGACTTGTTAAAAGTCTTTCTTTTTCTTAAGAAATTGTTATAATTTATTTAGGTGAAACTATGGAAAAAACAATTAAGCAAATTATGAAAATTATTTTAAATCATAATTTTGAAGTTTATCTTGTGGGAGGATATACTCGTGATTATCTTTTAAATAAAAAAAGTTATGACATTGATATTGCTACTAATGCTCCCTTAAAATCTTTAATTGAATTTTTCCCTCAAGCTTTAGTAGATAAAAAACATTTAAAAATAAAATTTCAATTGAAACAATTTAATTTTGATATTTCTTGTTTTCGCCATGAAATTTATGAAAATGGTGCATTAAAAATAACTAAAACCAATGATTTATTAACTGATGCTAAAAGAAGAGACTTTACTATGAATGCTATTTATATGGATATTAACAAACATTTAATTGATCCTTTTAATGGTTACCATGATTTAAAAAATAATATGATAAAAGTAATTGGGGATGTAGATAAACGTTTATTAGAAGACCCTTTAAGAATTTTACGTGCTCTTAGATTTAAATATAATTTAAACTTTTCTTTAGAATTAAATTTAGAAAATTTTATAAAAAGCTATCCTAATACCATAAAAAATATTTCATATTATCAGAAAAAGAAGAACTAGATAAAATATTTTCTTCGAAAAAAGCTTTAGATATTTTACATTATTTAAAAATTAATAATTTATTAGAACCTTTAGAAATTAATTTTTCCCAACTTTATTATACTTCTAATTATTTAGGTTTTTGGGCCCAAATATCTTATTCTAATAATTATTCTTTTAAAAAAAGAGAAACTGAAACTATTAATAAATTAAAAAAATATTCTACGTTAAATAATTTTGCTGTTTATGATTTAGGATTGCCCCTTTCTTATACTTTAGCAGAAATGTTAAATATTCCTTATAAAGAAGTAGAGAAAATTTATAAAAATCTTCCTATTAAATCTTTAAAAGATTTAAAAATTAATTATCAAAAATTAAATAAATTAGGATATAAAGATTCAGAAATTAATGATATAATAAAATATATAGAAAAACAAATATTAAAAAACAAATTAAAAAATAATTATAAAAGTATTAAAACATTTTTAACAATGGGAGGTGGAAATAATGAAAGAAATTGAAACAATATTAAAGCAAAAAGATTACTTTATTAAAAGTTTTGTTTTTAAAATTATTAAATCTCAAAATTTAACTTTAAATGAAACGTTACTTTTAATTTTTTTCTTAAATCAAGAAAAGCCAGTTTTAGATTTAAATTTAATTAAAAAAATTACTTTATTAAACGATTTAGAAATTATGGAAGCTTTTAGTAGTTTAACAAATAAATCTTTAATAAAAACAGAAATACAAAAAGATGACAATAAAATAGAAGAAATTTTAAATCTAGATAATCTTTATAAATTAGCTTCTCTAAACTTTAAAGAAGAAGAAAAACAAAATACTACAACTGATATTTTTAGTATTTTTGAACAGGAATTTGCTCGAACTCTTTCTCCTATTGAATATGAACTAATTAATGCTTGGATTAATAGTGGAGTAAATGAAGAATTAATAATAGGCGCTTTAAAAGAGGCAATTTATAATGGGGTTACTAATTTAAGATATATAGACAAAATAATTTATGAATGGGGTAAAAAAGGTTTTAAAACTATGGATGATGTTAATAAACATTTAAAAAATAAAGAAAAGGAAGAATATACTGATGATGGATTTGACTACAACTGGTTAGAAGATAATGAATAATTTTTATGAAAATTTAGATAAGTTAATCCCTAATCCAGTTTGTGAACTAGTTTATCAAAAAGACTATGAACTTTTAATTGCTACAGTTTTATCCGCTCAATGTACTGATGCTCGAGTAAATAAAGTGACTAAAGTCTTATTTCAAAAATATCCTACTATAGAAGATATAAATAATGCTGATGTAAATGAGATAAAAGAAATTATTAAAAGTTGTGGTAACTTCAATAAAAAAAGCGAATACATTAAAGAAATTACTAAACATTTACTTGCTGATTATCAAGGTAAAGTTCCTAATGATTTTGCTTACTTATTAAAATTACCGGGAGTAGGAAGAAAAACAATAAATGTAGTTTTATCTGAACTTTATAATGTTCCAACAATTGCTGTTGATACTCATGTAGAAAGAGTTTCGAAAAGATTAGGATTTGCTAAAGAAAGTGATGATGTTTTAACTATTGAAAAAAAATTAATGAAAAAAATAGATAAATCAAAATGGAATAGAGTAAATCATCAATTAGTTTTGTTTGGTAGATATTTTTGTAAAAGTATTAAACCAAATTGTTTAGATTGTCCTTTTAAAGAGGAGTGTAAGTATTATGCAAAAAATATTAAAAATTAATTATATTTTAATCCTTTTATTAATTATATTTACAGGGATTAGAATTGCTTCTCTTATTTTCAAATATAAATAACTTATATTAAAAAACTTTTGGTTAATAATAATTTCATGATATAATGTTTAAAGAGTTGGTATTAATGAAAAAGTTTTTTTTATTTATTTTTGTATTTTTAACTATAATTTTACCAGTAAAAGCAGATGAAATTGCTATAAATTCTCATAATGCTATTGTTATAAATTTAAATGATGATAAAGTTTTATATACAAAAAACCCTGATGAACAAATTTATATAGCCTCTTTAACAAAAATGATGACAGCTTTAGTTGCTATTGAAAATATTCAAGATTTAAAAGCAACAGTAACTATTACGCCTGAGATGTTAAATGACATTTATGAATATTCTAAAGCTGGCTTTAAAGAGGGAGACGTTGTTACTTATGAGGATTTGCTCTATGCTGTTTTATTACCTAGTGGAGCTGATGCAGTTCAAGCATTAGCCATTACACTTACTGGATCTAATGATAATTTTGCAGCTCTTATGAATAAAAAAGCGGAAGAATTAGGTTTAAAAAATACGCATTTTAGTAACGGAATCGGAAAAGATGAAAATAATTATTCTACAGTAAGAGATGTTTCTCTTATTTTGAAAACTGCTTTAAAGAACGAACTTTTTTATAAAATTTTTACTACAAAAACTTATACTACATCAAATGGTATAGATTTAATTACAACTGTAAGTACTCATAATTTAGATACTTCTTTAATTAAGGGTTCAAAAACAGGATTTACTGATGCTGCTGGTTTATGTATAGCAGCTCTTTATGAAGATGAAGAATATCGCTATATTGCTGTAACTGCCAATGCTAATTACACTGATGGTAAACCTTATCATATAATGGATGCTAATACTATTTTTCAATATTATTTAGATCATTATCACTATGTTACAATCTTAAAAAAAGATGAAATTTTAAAAAAAATTCCTATCCAAAATTCTAATTTAAAAACTTATGAACTAAAGCCATCCAATACTTTAACTCTCTATCTTCCTATGAATATTCAAAAAGAAGATTTAAATATTGAAGTAAATACTCTTGATACAATTACTGAAAGTAATGATAAGGGAACTTTCTTAGGTAATATCAGAGTAACTTATGAAAATCAAGAATATTATTACTCTAATGTTTATTTAGATAAAAAAATTAAATATAAAAAAGTGAATGATAAAGTTCTTATTATTTTTCTTCTAATAATGTTAGTATTGTCTTTTATTTATAATGTTTTATTAAGAAGAAAAATTCATAGAATTCTGCAAAAAATTAAAGGAAAGAATAAAAAGTAAGAAGTATTATATATTTTTTATTTTTTTTTTGTTATAATCTTTTTAGGTGATTTGTGTGTCTAATAGAAGCGAGTTAAGAGAAAAAACAATGACTATTTTATATCAAATAAATTTATATAAACAAAATAAAATGGAATATGATGTTGATAAAATAATTAAAGAAAATTTAAATGTAGATAATGAATTTGTTAAAGAAATTGTATATGGAGTTTTAACTTATTATGATGAATTATGTAATATTGCCAATAAGCATTTAAAAGATTGGACTATTGATAGATTAGATTTAACTGGATCTACTATTCTTTTAATGGGTTTATATGAATTAAAATACATGGATACTCCGGAAATTGTTGTAATTAATGAAGCATTAGATCTTGCTAATAAATATAGTAGTGAAAATGTTCGTAAAATGATTAATGCAGTTTTAGATAAAGTGAGAGAATAATGGAAAAACGTTATATAACTGTTACAACTTTAAATAAATATTTAAAACATAAATTTGATACCGATCCAAATATTCAACACGTTTTTTTAAGAGGAGAAATTTCTAATTACAAAGGACACACTCGAGGACATTTATATTTTAGTTTAAAAGATGAAACTTCTAAAATAAATGCGGTTATGTTCTCTTCAAATGCTAAAAATTTAAAATTTGTGCCTGTGGATGGAATGAAAGTATTAGTGGTAGGAAGAGTAAGTATTTATGAAGCAACTGGAAATTATCAAATCTATGTAGAAGATATGGAAGAAGATGGCTTAGGGAATCTTTATTTAAAATTTGAAGAATTGAAACGAAATTTAGCAAAAGAAGGTTTATTTAACCCAGAACATAAAAAAACTATTCCTAAATTTCCTAAAAGAATAGGAGTAGTTACTGCTTCAACTGGAGCGGCTATAAGAGATATAATAAGCACTATTAAAAGAAGATATCCTCTTGCCGAAACTATTTTATTTCCTTCTTTAGTTCAAGGAGAATTGGCAGCAGCTAATATCGTACAACAAATCCAAACCGCTGATAATTTTAATTTAGATGTATTAATTGTTGGTCGTGGGGGAGGCTCTATTGAAGATTTATGGGCCTTTAATGAAGAAATAGTTGCACGTGCAATTTATAATGCTAAAACCCCTATAATAAGTGCAGTTGGACATGAAATAGATTTTACAATTGCAGATTTTGTTGCAGATTTACGCGCTCCAACACCTACAGGTGCAGCAGAAATGGCAGTTCCTAATATAATTGATGTTCGAAGTATTATTGAACAATTTAATCTAAGACTTAATAAGACTATGACTAATATTTTAGATTTTCATAAGAAAAGGTTAAAATCTCTAACAGAAAGCTATGTTTTAACAACTCCACTTGCTCCTATTGAAGTAAAAGAAGAAAAACTTGCTAATTTAATAACTATCTTAGAAAGTAAAATAAAACATAAATTAGATATGGCTCTAAATAAATTTAATAATCTTAAAAATAATAATATTTTAATTCATCCTGAAACTTTATTGTTAAGTTCGCAACAAAGATATCAAATTAATTACAATAAATTGGAATTATTAAATCCGTTAACTATTTTAAATAAGGGATATAGTATTGTTAAAAAAGATGACAAACTAATCAAAAATTTTAAAGATTTAAAACCAAATGATCAAATAAATATTAAGCTTAATAAAGGAAATGTAAAGGCTATAGTAAAGGAAGTGTTTAAATAATGGAAGAAAAAAACTTTGAAGAACTTATGACAGAATTAGAAAGTATTATCAAAGAATTAGAAACAGGAGAAGTTGACTTAGAAAGTAGTATAAATAAATATACTGAGGCTATGAAAATAGTTAAAGTTTGTGGAGAAAAACTAGATAAAGCAACTGAATCAGTAAATAAAATATTAAATGAAGATGGTTCTTTAACTGATTTCCAAATTGAAGAAAATAATTAGCCAATAAATGGTTAATTTTTTTTCTTATTTTGGTAAATACTAATAAGGGTGATTATGATGAAAAATAAATTAATTATCTTTATTTCAGTATTAACCATATTATTACCTTTCAATGTTTTGGCCTATTCTAATTATATTATTCCTGGAGGGGAAAATATTGGAATTGAAGTCAAAAATAAAGGAATAATGATTATAGGTTTTTATAAAATTAACAACTCCTATAATAAGAATAATTTAAAAATAGGAGATATTATAAAAAAAGTAAATAATAAAGAAGTAAGTACAATAAATGAATTAGTTAGTACAATTGATGCAGAACAAAAAAATAATAAAGTAAAATTAACTATTGAAAGAAACAATAAAGAAATTACTACGGATTTCGAATTAATTATAGATGATAATAAATATAAAACAGGATTATATGTAAAAGATTCAATTAGTGGAATAGGAACTCTTACTTATATAGATCCAAACACTAATATATATGGAGCATTAGGTCATGAAATTATTGAATCTAATACTTTAAAAAAAATTGAAGTTCGAACTGGTTCTATTTTTGAAAGTAATGTAACAAGTATAGATAGAAGTAGTAAAGGAACAGCAGGAACTAAAAATGCCAAATTTAACTATGATAATATCTATGGTAGTATAACTAAAAATACTCAAAGTGGGATATATGGAACATATGATGTAACTTTACCGGAAAAAGATTTAATCGAAGTTGGGACAAAAAACGATATAAAAACAGGAGAGGCAACTATCTTAACAGTTTTGGAAAATAATAATGTTCAGGAATTTAAAATAAATATTTTAAGTATAGATAAAAAAAGTGCTATAAAAAATATTTATTTTGAAATTACTGATAAAAAACTTATTAATGAAACAGGTGGAATAGTTCAAGGTATGAGTGGTTCTCCAATTATTCAAAATGAAAAAATTGTAGGTGCAGTTACTCATGTAATAGTTAATGACCCAATAACAGGATATGGTATATTTATAACAACCATGTTAGATGAAGGAGAAAGTTAATTCTTCTTTTTTTTGTCTAATTTTATATTATATTTAAGAATTTTAATAACTCTTTTTTTCAAACATATAATTAAATGTAAATAAAAGTAAAGTTTAAATTTATTTTATTTACTTTTATTCAAAATCATAGAATAATTAGTAATGAGGTGGGAATATGTTAATTTTGGCAAAATCAGTTTTAGGCTTAATGTTAGGATTTATTTCTGCAATTATTTTTGGCTTAATACTTGTTCCTTTTTTACGTAAAAAACATATTGGTCAAAATACTAGTAAATTAATAAATGAAAGGCATATAAAGAAAGCAGGGACACCAACTCTTGGTGGATTAATTTTTATTCTTCCCACAATTTTTAGTTTAATTGTTTTATATTTTAAAGGTAGTATTAGTTTATCAAGTAATTTAATTATTTTAGTAATTGTATTTTTGTTATATGGATTACTTGGTTTTATTGATGATTATAAAAAACTTAAGTACAAAAATAATAAAGGATTAAGTATTATTACTAAATTAATATTTCAACTTTTCATTGCTGTTATTTTTTATGTAATTTATAAAAGTAATGGAGGAACTTCAACTTTAGAATTATCTTTCTTTAATTTAAAAATACCTATGGGTTGGATATTTGGCTTCTTTATTTTATTCTTACTTGTAGGAACAACCAATGCAGTTAACATTACAGATGGTTTAGATGGATTATGTGGGGGATTATCCTTTTTAGCATTTTTAGCTTATGGTGTAATTGCTTGGGGTTCTAATTGGGTTAATGGAAATGAAGATATGGCTATATTCTGTTTTATTTTAATGGGATCTATTCTAGGATTTTTAGTATTTAATACTCATCCTGCTCGAGTATTTATGGGTGATACTGGTTCACTGGCATTAGGAGGAGCTTTAGCAACTGTAGCAATTTTAACTCATCATGAATTAAGTTTGGCTATTATAGGAGGAGTATTTGTTATAGAAACTTTAAGTAGTTTTATCCAAATTGTTGCTATTAGGAAATTTCATAAAAGAGTATTTTTACGAGCTCCTTTACATCATCATTTTGAACAACTAGGATGGAGTGAAACAGATATAGTAAAAGTCTTTTGGATTATTGGATTTATGCTTGCTATGGTTGGCGTAATTTATGGAGTTTGGTTATAAAATTTATTTATTATATGTTTATTTAATAAAAAGGAGAGAATATTATGGAAAAAAAGAAAGATAAAACAAACAATAAAAAAATATTATGGATTATATTACCAATTATTTTAATAATATTAATAGTTGGAGGTATATTTTTAAAACAATATTTAGATTTAAAAAAACCAATTAAAGAAGATTGGGGACAAACATATTATGTTTATTTGAAAGATAAAACAAATAAAGAAATAGAATTACCAGATAATATGAAAAATGCAAAAATAAATTTTTATAATCTTGATGAATTAAAAGAACCAGTAATGGCTATAAATTATGAGGAAGCAGATAAAAATTATACTAATGTTTATTATATTAATAATGAAAAAATTAATATTGTAAATTATCAACAAGAATCTGAAATAGAATTTTTATACAATATTGAAAATAAAGAGTATGATTATTATATTCATACTAAACAAGACGATAGTGATGCTTACAAAGCTTTAGGGGAACAGATTGCTGCTCTAACAAATGAAAATAATGAAGAAAATAATAAGACTGTTGAAGATTCAACAGAATATTTATTTAAAGATGATGATAAAACTACTGCTACTAATTCTGAGGGTAATGATATAGAAATTTCTAAATTTGATGAAACATTTGTAGAAGTAGAAACAGAAGATAATTCAGTAGATTATGATTTACAATTAAAAGAAAAAGAATTAAAAGAAACTATAGAAGATGCTGTTAATAAATACGAAACTAAAGATGAAATAATAACAGAAGATGTAAAAAGTCATGTTGATGAACAAGTTAAAGAAGTAGAAAAAAAACAAGAAGATATTAAAAAAATAGAAGAGGAAAAAGCTAAAAAAGAAGCTTTAGAAAAAGAATTAGCTCTTGGATATAAAATAGGTAATTATCGTTTAAAATATGGTACTTATAAAAATTTATCAATGGATAATATTGATATTACTATAACACTTTCTCCTGATGGAAAATGTCATTATAAAGGTAATGACCCTGAAAGTGGTAATAAAAACTTAGATACTGATTGTACTTATTCTCAAACTCAAGAAGAATATTATGGTGTAATGACAACATTTTTGACAATGAAATTTAATAGTGGTGGAAGTACAATATGGCAAATGAGTAAGAACAATGCTTTTAATAGTCAATGGTTAAGTTTTGAATATGTAAAATAAAGGTTATTTAAAAATTTAAATAATCTTTTTTTTGGCATATTTTTTTTCTTTTTTTCTAAAATATTATAGGGGAGTCATATGACTAAAAAGTTTGATAAAATATTATTTATTTTAGTAATTTTATTGGTCGCTTTTGGAGTTTTTATGGTGTATTCTTCTAGCAGTATTTGGGCAGAATATAAATTTCATGATTCTTTTAAATTTTTAAAAAACCAAGGACTATTTTTCATTTTAGGAACAATAGGTATGCTTGTTATATCTAAAATAGATTATCATTTATATTATAAAAAAGCGAATTGGATTTTAGGAATTTGTTTTCTTCTTTTATTATTAGTTTTAATTCCTGGTATAGGTGTTATAAGAAATGGTAGTAGAAGTTGGTTTGGAATAGGTTCTTTTGGAATTCAGCCTAGTGAGATTGCTAAAATAGGATTAATTATTTTTGTTGCTAAATATCTTTCTAACAATCAAAATGAAATGAAAAAAATTGTAGGAGGAGTTTTACCTATATTTGCTGTTATTTTAACTTTCTTTTTGCTAATTATGTTAGAGCCTGATTTTGGGACAGGTATGGTAATTGTCATGACTTTAATTGCTATGATTTTTATTTCTAAAGTTCGAATATCTTTCTTTGTTAAAATAGGATTAGTAGGATTACTTGGTATAGTAGCATTAATTATAGTTGCACCTTATCGAATGGCACGTATAGTCTCTTACTTAAATCCTTGGAGTGATCCTTTAGGAAGCGGATTTCAAATTATTCAATCTTTATATGCTATTGGTCCAGGAGGTTTATTTGGATTAGGAATAGGTAATTCAATCCAAAAACATTTTTACCTACCGGAACCTCAAACAGATTTTATTTTTGCTATTATCAGTGAAGAATTAGGA
>CANQNA010000009.1 GCA_947625005.1 uncultured Bacilli bacterium | reverse complement strand
ATTTCACCAAATCTTTGTCCACCAAATTGAGCTTTACCACCAAGTGGTTGCTGTGTTACTAATGAGTATGGTCCAGTTGACCTTGCATGTAACTTATCATCAACCATGTGGTGAAGTTTAATCATGTACATAACTCCAACCGCAACTCTATTTTCAAAAGGTTCACCAGTACGACCATTATAAAGAATAGTCTTTCCATCTTTGTCCATACCAGCTTCTTCCATCATTTCATATATTTCGTCAATACTGGCTCCATCAAATACAGGAGTTGCTACATGAACACCTAATTTTTTTGCAGCCATACCTAAATGTAACTCTAAAATTTGACCTAAATTCATACGACTTGGAACACCTTGAGGATTTAAAATTACATCAACTGGAGTACCATCAGGTAAGTAAGGCATATCTTCTTCAGGTAAGATAAGAGAAATAACACCTTTATTACCATGACGTCCTGACATTTTATCTCCAACTTGAATTTTACGTTTTTGAATAATATAAACTCTTATTACTTTAGAAACACCAGCAGGTAATTCATCACTATTTTCTTTAGTATAAACTTTAACATCATGAACTATACCATCTGCACCATGAGCAACACGTAAAGAGGTATCACGTACTTCACGAGTTTTCTCTCCAAAAATAGCATACAATAATTTTTCTTCACTAGTTAATTCTTGAACACCTTTTGGTGTAACTTTACCTACTAAAATATCTCCTTCATGAACTTCTGTACCAATTTTTACAATACCATCAGCATCTAAGTTTTTACGAGCATCTTCTGAAACATTAGGAATATCACGAGTAATTTCTTCCATTCCTAATTTAGTATCACGACAATCAATATCATAATGTTCTATATGTAAAGAAGTATAAACATCATCTTTTACTAATCTTTCATTTAGAATAACAGCATCTTCATAGTTATATCCATTAAATGTCATAAAGGCAACAACCATATTTTTACCTAGAGCAAGTTCACCTTTTTCGGTACTTGGTCCATCTGCAATTACTTCTCCTTTATGAATTTTATCTCCAGGTTTAACAAGTGGAGAATGATTAATACAACTTTCTGCATTAGATCTTTCAAAATTAGCAAGATAATAAACATCTTTATCTTTAGCATTTTTTACAATAATCTTTTTACTGTCTGCATATTCTACTACACCATCAGCTTTAGCAACTACTGTTGAACCAGAATCTCTTGCTGCAATATATTCAACACCTGTACCAATAAATGGTGCTTCAGTTTGTAATAATGGAACTGCTTGACGTTGCATATTTGATCCCATTAAGGCACGAGTTGCATCATCATGATCCAAGAAAGGTATACAGCTTGTAGTAATAGAAACAATTTGACTTGGTGCAACATCGATAAAATCTATTTTATCTTTTTTAACAATAACGTTTTCTCCATTAAGACGAGCAACTACTTCATCTTCGATTAATTTGTTATCTTTATCTAATTTAACTGTTGCTTGAGCAATATAATAATCAGCTTCTTCATCTGCAGTTAAATAAACAACTTCATCAGTTACTAAAGTATTATTAACTTTTCGATATGGAGTCATAATAAATCCATATTCGTTAATTTTAGCATATCCTGCTAAAGAAGTGATAAGACCAATGTTCGCTCCTTCAGGACTTTCTATTGGACAAATTCTTCCATAGTGAGAAGTATTAACGTCACGAACTTCCATTCCGGCACGGTCTCTTGATAATCCGCCAGGTCCTAAACTAGATAAACGACGTTTATCAGTAAGCTCAGCAATTGGATTAATTTGATCCATAAATTTAGATAATTGACTACTTCCAAAGAATTCTTTTAAAGCAGCAGTTACAGGACGAATATTAATTAGAGTTTTTGGTGTTACAGTTTCAATTTCTTGAGTAGTCATTCTTTCTCTAATTACTCTTTCCATACGAACCATACCAGTTCTAAATTGATTTTGAATTAATTCTCCTACTTGTCTTACTCTTCTGTTTCCTAAGTGATCAATTTCATCAATAGATCCAATACCATCTATTAAATTTAAATAATAACTAACTGAAGCATAAACATCAGATATTGTTAAACGTTTAGAATCAATAGTTTGATCATTACCAATAAGAGTTATTACTTTTTTCTCATCATTTTTATCATAAACTTTAACTGTTTGAACTTTATTATATTGATCTAATTCTTCATTAATAGTTACTTCTTTTACATTATAACCATTAGCAAAAATTGGTCTAATACGTTCTAAAGCGGATTTATCAACTACTGTTCCTTTTTCTAAGATGATTTCTTTACCATCTTTAATGTTTTCGGCTATTTTACAACCTAATAAACGATCTAAAACATTTAATTTTTTGTTAAATTTATAACGTCCAACACGAGCTAAATCATAACGGAATTTATCAAAAAATCTCGTAATTAATTGATTTTTTGCTGAATCAAGTGTTGCAGGTTCTCCAGGTCTTAACTTTTCATATATTTCAATTAAAGCTTCATCTGTATTTTTAGTTGAATCTTTTTCTAAAGTATTTTTAATATATTGATTATCTCCAAATACTTCTAAAATTTCTTCATCACTTGATAAACCTAAAGCACGCAAAAGAGTTGTAATAGTTACTTTTCTTGTACGATCAATTCTTACATAAATTACATCTCTTGCATCTAATTCATATTCTAACCATGTACCTTTATTAGGTATTATTTCTCCACTTACTACAGGTCTTCCATTCTTATCAATTTCACGTTTAAAATAAAGAGATGGACTACGTACTAATTGTGATACTATAACACGTTCTACTCCATTAATTATAAATGTTCCAGCATCAGTCATCATAGGCATATCGCCTAAGAAAACTTCTTGTTCTTTAACTTCTCCTGTTTCGTGAATAAAAACACGCGCTTGAACTTTTAAAGGTGCAGAATATGTTACCATTCTTTCTTTAGATTCTTTTATTCCGTATCTTGGTTCATCAAAACTATAATCATTGAATTCTAAAGAAATATTACCAGTAAAACTTTCTACTGGAAATAAATCATCAAATACTTCTTTAATTCCTTCAGTTAAAAACCAATTATAGGAATCTTTTTGAATTGCTAGTAAATTTGCTAATTCAAATTTGTTGTTTGTTTTAGAGAAAGTTCTTCTTTCTCTATGGTCTCCAAATTTTTCAATTTTGTATGCCACTAAAGTTCACCCCAATGCTAAGATTTTTCTGGTGTATCCAAAAAATAAGATACTACGCCACCAATTTAAAATTTTATCAATAAAAATTAGTAAAGTCAATGTTTTTTACAAAGAATTACAAAAAAACCTTTACTTTTTTTTAAAATCTGTAAATCATAAATATTACTTAGTTCTTTAACAGTACTTTTCGCTCCTTGATCTTTATTCATAACGAACCATAGCTCTCCATCTTGTTTCAAATATTGTTCTCCTTCTTTTAGAATTGTTAAATAAACATTTTTCCCTGCTCGAATTGGAGGATTAGTAATAATACAATCATAAGAATTGTGAATATTGGAATATATATTACTTTCTAATACTTCAGCATCTACTTTGTTTTGTTTTAAATTCATTTCTGTTAAATGCAGAGCTCGCTTATTTATATCAATCATTGTAACTTGACAATTTTTAATTTTGGCTAAAGTTATTCCAATTAAACCATAACCGCATCCTACATCTAAAACTTTTACATTATTTTTTCCATATTCAAAATAAGTTTCAATTAAAAGACGACTAGCATAATCGATTCTATCTTTAGAAAACACCCCTAAATCACTAGTAAATATAAAATTATAGTCTTTATAATTATATATACATGTTCTAAAGCAGCTTTTTAAATTTTCATCATTAGTAAAGTAGTGAGACATAGATTACCCCTTTATAAATATAAATTAATTATAGGCTTTTTAAAAAGTTTAGTCAAGACATTAAAGAAAAAAATTACGAAATAAAAACGGTTAAACCGCTTTATATTTTTTTTTAAATGAAAACACTAAAGGTTCTGGAATTTTAATTGCTTCATAGTAACCATCACTTCCTTCTTGAAGTTCAATAATATCATCTGAATAACTTTCAATAATATCTTGGGAAGTAACTTCAAAATAGAGTCCAGATATTCCTCCAAGTAAATTTTTTAAATTCTCATCTCTTTGATCTAAAGAATCATTTATTACTAATATTTTATTTATTTCATATTTTTCTTGATTTTTAATTTTTTCTAAACTTACTAATTGAAAATATTTTTGAATTAATTTAGAAAAATTTTTAATTTGAAAATCATAATTTACTAAATATCTAATTTTAGTTTGATCCAATAATAGTCCCACTTTCTAAATAACTTACAGCTTCATCAAAGGTGTCTAAAGAAATTATAGGAATGTTTATATTATGTTTTTTCGCATAATTATAGGCTTCTTCATAATTTGCAGAAGGACAAAGGAAAACATCTGCACCATTTTTTTTGGCTCCTGCTAATTTATAAATAACTCCGCCTATTTCTCCTACATTTCCTGATGCATCAATAGTTCCTGTCCCGGCAATAATACGTCCTTTTGTTAAATCATTATCTGTTATAGTATCATATATAGCTAAAGCGGTCATTAATCCTCCACTTGACCCTGATTCACTAGATTTAGTTTTGACAGTAATTTGAGGAGTTGAAGAGTATTCATTTATTGTAGCAGTCATTAAACCAATTTTAGGTTCATTATCTAACTTAATTACTTCTGCCTTAACATTTAAAACTTTCCCATTTCTTTCTACTTTAAAGTTTATGATATCTCCTATATTTTTAGAACTAACATACTCTTTTAAATCATTAAAATAAGTAAAATTCTTATTATCATAAGAAAGTATTTTATCATATAATTTAAGATTAGTTTTAGCTTCTTCACTAATATATGTAATTATACTATCTGTTTTTTTTATTTCATAGGGAATATCAGCTTTCATAAACACAACTAAAGTAGCATTACTAATGGCTTCTTCCATATAATATTTATCTCGTTTAATCGTATCATTAATATCTTCATCTTCTAAAGTTAAATCTTCATCACTTATAATATCCCAACTAGGTAATATTTTCGCTAAACCTAACATAGGCAGTGTACCTTTAACCATAGAAACATAAGTCATGTTAATAGATCCTTTTGATTCTGTTTTTTTATCACTGACTATTCTTTTATTCATATCGATCATTCCTCCCGGAGTATAAATACTATAAGGAAGTTTATAGTTAAATAAAACAAAAATTATTAAAATAAAAAGCAAGGCTTTATAATTTTCTTTAATAAAATTTTTAATTTTTTCATAGATATTAGTAAACATAATGACACCTCTAATTTATTATAACACTAGAAAGATGATAATATGATGAAAATTAGCAAAAAAATTGGTGTAATTATTTTATTTATTCTTTTACTTTTCAAGAGAAACGAAGTAATTGAAGCATCTTTAGTTGGTGTAAATATTTGGTCAACTCAATTGCTCCCTTCTCTTTTCCCTTTTTTTGTTTTTTCTGATTTATTTGTATCATCAGGAGTGATTGAAGACTTAAGTAAAAAAATTGGTGAAATATTTAGCAAAATTTTCAAAGTTTCAAAATATGGTTTTTTCATATTTTTTATTAGTTTGTTTTCTGGAAGTCCCACTAATGCTAAAAATATTAAAAATATGCTAGATAATAATTACATTAACAAACAAGAAGCAGAAAAAATTCTTTGTTTTACTTGTTTCTATAATCCTTTTTTAATTTATACAATTACTAATTCATTTTTAAATAAAACTGATACTTTAAAACTGATTTTTATTATATATTTAACTAATATTATAATTGGTATTTTAATCAGAAAGAAAAAATGTCCAATAAATAAATTAGTTAAAATAGAACCAGAATCTCTTTCTTTAGTAGATTCTTTAAAAAATACTATTAATGCTTTAATAAATATACTTGGAACAATTATGTTTATGATGATTTTAATAACTTTACTAAAAACTCATAATATTTATTTCAATAATATAATAAATGGTTTGATAGAAATTACAAGTGGAATTATTAATTTAAAATTTTTAGCACTTAGTTATCAAACTAAATTAATTTTAACTGCAATTTATTTAGGATTTGGAGGTTTATCGATTCATTTGCAAATAAAAAGCATTTTAAAAAATGCTATTAGTTATAAATTATTTTATATGACAAGGATATTAAGTGTCATTATTTTTCTTCTTTTAACAATTACTATAACTTAAATTAATAGAATAATCATTATTATCAGGTCCTATAATAGGAATAGATGCCGTAAATAAAGAACAATCTGAGAATGTGTCTGTATCGGATGTAGCTGAAGTGCTTTCATCCCAAGTATAATCCTCTAATTCAACTGATTGTCTAAATCCATCTCCTCTGTAGTAAGATAATGTTGGTAAAAGGTTTTCATTTACCTCTCTTTGATATAAAAATAAATAACCATAATCAATTAAACTATCTTCATAGATAAATTTTAAACATTTTACCTCACTTGTATTATTAATATTTGCTAAATATAAAGTGTCTTTTGTAGTTTCTCCACTGTTCTTTTCAATATCACATTCATTTGTTATACTCTCTAATTTATAATCAATAAAATCCTCTTCTATTTGTTTAATAAAAGAAGCTTGATTAACTAAATAAGATGACCTGAGTTCGTTATCAGCATTTTCATTATTTACTTGAATAAGCATATAAAAGAGAAAAATTAAAACAACAGAAATAAGGGCTACACTAACAATTATTTCTACTAAAGTTATTCCTTTATTATTTAATTCCATAAAAACCTCTTTCTATAACGTCAAAGAAGAAATATAAGTTAATTGTAAATCATCATCATTTGAATCTTGTTTTTTATATTCTACTAATACTATTTTAGATGCTTTCTCATCAAATTGTTGATTATTCAAATAATCGATAATATAAGCATCAAATTTTTTTTTTGTTGAATTATTAATTTTAGTATTGATTTTACAAATTTTTTGAGCATCAAAAATGTTACTAGTCAGACATGGATGATTATTTGTAAAAATTATTTTGTTATTCTTAATCATTTTTTTTATAAAATAAGTTTTATAATTATATTCTGTAGTATCAAAAGTATTTAATTCTTTAGTATTAGCCATTATCTTAGAATAATTAGCATATAAAGTCATAAGAGAAATAGTTAAAACACAAACAACAATAATCGTTTCAATAAAAACAAAACCTCTTTTATTCATAATTTTTGACACTCCTTAGCATAATAAGTTGAACCATTTGAAAAAATTGTTTCACACCCACTCAAGTTATAATCTTCTTCACTACTTTTACAAACTACATTGGTTTCTTGAATCTCACAAAAGTTAGCACGATTACTATTACCATTAATATAAACATTACTAAAGGAAGAATTATTCTGAATTTGTGTTATTATTTCATCAATATAAAGAGAATTCTTAGACGAATCTTCAAAAGTATTTAAATATACTCTATTTTGTAAGTATAAACTAACTGTTGCAATAAAAAGTGTAACAAACACTAAAAAGAAGGAATAGAGCAAACTTGTTGCAATAAAGCCATTTTCTTTATTCATATTTATTCCCTCCTTATTCTATAAAATATTATACTTTATTTTCTTTATTTAGCAAGTTAGTTTAACTCTTCTAAATATTTTTCTATATAATTATCAGAAAATTCTAGATAATTCTTTAAGTATTTGTAATTTATATTTTGATCATTACGATTATTAATATCAAATATAACTAACATTTTTTCGTTTCTATATTTCATATACCTTTTCCAACAATTTAAAGATTCTTTATTATTTTTAATGGTTGTATGGTAAGCTAGTTCAAATTCTTTAGAATCCAATATTGCTTTTTCTTTAAAAAAACGTTTTTTGATTTCTTCAATATTTATATTAGTTACTATTACTTCTTTAATATATCCTAATTTTATAAATTCTAAATCATTTAAATCAAAAGCATCCCAAATCATTTCAATAATATCATCTTTAATTTGTTCAGATTGCCCTAAGATATTTATAGTTATATGATGATTATTTCCTTCAATTAACACTTCTTTATTTTTATCAAAAACAAATATAGGTAGATTAGGATTATTTAAGGTATTTTCTACTAAAATTCCTTGTCCTAATTGTTTATAAGAATTATATAAGTCATTCATTAACTTATTAAAATTTAGATTTACAGGTTGTTTTAAAAATAATACTATATGTGTTCCCATATTAAATCCTTTCTAATTCTCTTTTTAGTTTAGCATCTTTAGATTCTATAGAAACTCTTTCACACAAGAAGATTAAAATTATTAAATTTAAGGTAAAAGAACCTCCATAACTTAAAAATGGTACTGGTACCCCTGTAAGAGGGATAAGAGCGAGAATTCCTAAGAAATTTATAAATAAATGAATTAAAATTACTAAAAAAGTACCATAAGCAATAATAGAACCAGCGATATTATGAGCATTTTTGGCAATTTTTATTAAACGGAACAAAAGTATAATATATAAAATGATAATAACAACTCCAGCAACTGCTCCTAGTTCTTCCACAATAATAGGAAAAATAAAGTCTGTATGTGATTCAGGTAAATATAAATATTTTTGAGTAGAATTACCAAGTCCTACACCAAATAAACCACCATTATTAATAGCAATCATTCCATTACACACTTGATATCCTGTTTTTTCTGTATATCTAGTACAGGGTGAACGAAAAGTTAATCTACTAGCTTGTTCACTTGTTAAAAATTTGCCTCCAAATAAAAGAACACATGTTACAACAATAATCCCACAAGTAGCGACTACTTTTAAGAATTTATAAGTATGATTATTACCCAAAGGTAAAGATAAAAAGATAAAAAACATTGTAGCAACAATAATTATTGAAGTTCCTAAATCTGGTTGAGCAAGTATTAAAACTACAGGAATCATACAAGTTATAAAAGGATAAACAAAATCGTACTCTTTTTTAGGATATTTATGAACTGCAAAGTATATAGCTAAATATAAAATTATAATTGTTTTACAAAATTCACTAGGTTGAATAGACATAAATCCTAATTTATACCAACTAATTGCATTATTGGTTACACTACCCCAGATAAAGAGACCAGCTAGAGCAAAAATGATACCAATCATTAATAATTTATAGACATATTTATACTTAAATAAAGGTATTTTTAAAATAACTACACCTGCAACTAAACCTAAAGTAATAAAAATCAATTGTCTAATAAAAAAGTAATATTCGCTGACATCATATTGTAAAACAGATGAAATACTAGATGCACTAAAAATCATTACTAAGCCTAAAATGCTTAATAACAATGTTATTATCAAAAGTGGCATATCTAACTTTCTACTTAATTTTCTCATTATTTCACCTATAATAATCATATCATATTATTAATTTATTTTAAATAAAAAAGTAACTGTTGTTACTCTATTAGTACTCTATCTTCTAATCTTTTGTTACTTTACTATAATCAGTTAATAAAATTGCATTAAATTATTAATAAGAAAACTAACAAATAAAATTATTAAAATAATATAATATTTATTTGTAACTTTAAGATAAATATGGGATAAATAGTTTTTATGAAATATTAAGTCTATAAAATATAAAATATAAGAAAAAATTACTAGAAAAAAAAGAGGGACAGAAAGTATGTTATATTTAAATGCTGAAACAAAATCAAAATTTAAAATTGCATAAAATCCTCTTGTTAAACCACAAGCTGGACATTTAATATGAAATAAATTATAAAATAAACAAGTAAAATCTATTTTAAAAAGAAAAACAACTAGCAATAAAAAAGTCATACTAGCTAGTAAAATATTAATAATAAATTTAGTCTTGTAAAGGGTTTCCGTTTGCATCTGTATTAATACTTCCTGATAAAATTAGTATTCCTTCTATTAATCCCCAAATAGCTGAAATAAATGATAAAAAACCACAACTTAAAATTGATATTAATAATTGGCCTACTGCTTTTCCTGTATATCCTAAATAAAAGTTATGAACTCCTAATCCTCCTAAAAATATTCCTAAAAGACCAGCGGCCATTTTACTTTTACTACTTCCTGTATTTGTTGTTGAAGTAGTAGTATTTGCCTCTGCTTTTCCTGCCTCAATATTTGCTCCACAATTTGGACAGAACTTTTTATTTTCATCTAGTTCATTCCCACAATGAGTACAAAACTTTGCCATAATCTTACCTTCTTTCTTTTTTTAATTATAACTTAATTTATTCTTAATATCAATAAAGATATGATATTAATCTTATGATTAATGGTCCTAAAATAATTAATAAAACAATAGGAATAATAAATAAAACACTTAAAATACTTATTTTTAAAGGCATTTTATTGATTGTACTTTTTACTTCTAAAATTTTTTTATTTCTAATAAATTCTATTTGATTATTCAATGACTCTAAAATATTATTTCCATATACATTAGATTGATTAATATTTAAAATAACTGAATTAATAGATTCACTAGGAATTCTTTTTTTCATATCATCTAAAGCTTCTGTTAAACTTTTTCCAAATTCTACTTCTTTAATAGTTTTTTCAAATTCTTTACTAATTGTAGAAGAAATATTTTCACAAGTTAAACTTATCGCGCCTTTTAAATCTTTACCACTTTCTAAAGATAACGATAATACTTGAAAATAAAACAATGATTCATAATCTAATATACTTGCTCTTTCTTTTATTTTTTTATCTAAAAATAAATATTCAATAAGATAGTAAACTAAAATAGTGAAAATTGGTGCTGTAATAAAACCTCTTGAACTAAAGATTAATAAAAGAAGAAAAAAGATTAAACAAAATATAAGACGATATAATAAAAAATTATAAGGATCACCTTTTTTATCTACTCCCATTAAATTATATTTTTTTTCTATTCTTTCAATTGAACGACTAGGATATAAATTTTTTACTAATTTTTCTTTCATAATTTCACCTTAATTACCTTTCTAATAATTAAAGCATATATTATATATAAAATGAGTGATATTAATAATATTACATATCCTAATATATTAGAAAATAGTGGTTCAAAATATGATTTATTTAAAAACATAATTATAGTTATTAAAATAAAAGGCATTATTAGAAGCATTCTATACATTAATTTAGAAGAACTAGTTAGTGTTTCTAATTCTTGATTTAAAACTAATTTATCATAAAAATTAGTTTCTATAGATGAGAAAACTTTAACTATATTCCCTCCAGTTTTATTTAAAAGTGTCAAAGAACTTGTAATGTATTTAATATCTTCTATCTTTATTCTTTCATAAAATCTTTTAAAAACTACATCTATATCTAATCCATGAGTTAAATCTATATAGATTTTTTTAAATTCACTTTTTAATGGCTCGTCAATCTCTTCTTTAACTATTTCTATAGCTTCTAAAATGTTTTTCCCTGATTTAAAAGCATTATTCATAACTATAACTGCTTCTAATAAATCTTTCTCTAAAGTTTTTTTATTTTTTCGATAATTAATAGCCAGAAAAATATCAGGTAAAAAGAAAGTTAAAAAGAATATAAGAATACTTAAAGCAAAATTAAATTTAAATCTAATTAAACTTGTAATTAAATATAAAAGCCAAATAAAGCAAGCACAAGTTAATTTAAAAGAAATAAAATCAATTGGTTCGCTTTTTTCGTTATTATTTATTTCTAAATATTTAACAAATTTTTTACTATAATTTCTTAAGATAGAACTTTTTAATAAAATTTTACTAAAAAATTTTATTAATTTAACAAATTGTTTTTCTAATAAAGAAAATAAGGGTAAGTTATACTTAGGTTTCGTTTGAATAGAATAACTTGCTATTCTTTTTTCTTTACGATAAGAAAAATTTAGTTTTACGAAATAAGAAATTATCATTTCTATTAAAATAATTATTATTACTTCAATAGCTATTATTAAATATAACTTATCCATAGTTACTCCTTTCTATCTAGGAAATATATCTTCTAAATCATTTATTCCTCGAGAAATTATTTTATCTACTACTTTTGGAGTTTTTTTATGTAAAATAAATTCTCCATTTACTTCATTATTAACAGTTAATCCTTTTTGAATAAATTCAAATATAGGAGAGATTTTAATAGTGTCATTTTCAATTCCTAGTACCTCACTGATACTAGTTATTTTTCTTTTTCCATCAGCCATTCTTTCAATGTTAACCACTAAGTCAATAGCATGTTCTATATATTCTCTAATTGCCTTTACAGGGATTTCCATACCAGCCATTAACATCATTGTCTCTAATCTTTCTAAAGCCTCTATTGGCCCATTAGCATGAAGTGTAGAAAGTGAACCATCATGTCCAGTATTCATAGCTTGTAACATGTCAAATGCTTCTTTTCCACGACACTCTCCAACAATTATTCTATCAGGTCTCATACGTAAAGCATTACGCACTAAATCTCTAATAGTAATTTCTGTTTCAGTTTTGTAATTGATTGTTTTAATTTCTAAATTAATTACATGTGGTTGATTTAATTTTAGTTCAGCTGCATCTTCTATTGTTATTATTCTTTCGTGATCGGCAATAAAAGAACTTAAAACATTTAATAAAGTTGTCTTACCACTTCCAGTTCCCCCACAAACAATAATATTTAATTTGCCTTTAACTGCAGCATTTAAAAATCTTGCCATATATGGAGTCATAGTACCAATACGCAACAAATCTTCTATATTATTCATATCTGATTTAAATTTACGAATTGTAATAACTGGCCCTTTAACTGCTAAAGGAGGGATAACAGCATTAATTCGGGAACCATCTTGAAGACGAGAATCAACCATAGGATTAGAAGAATCAATTGTTCTTCCCATTGGTTGAATTAATCTCTGAATAGTTCTAATTATATGTTCATCGTTTATAAATGAAACACTTTCATCTTTAATTAAATTACCATCTATTTCTACATAAATATCATGAGGCCCATTGACCATTATTTCTGTAATATTTTTATCATTCAATAGTTCAGTTATAGGACCTATACCATTTATTTCATCATTAATCATATTAAAAATATGACTACGTTCTAAGTTAGTTAAATCATAACCTTCTAATACTAAATTTATCTCATCATTAATAAATGTTTCTAAATCTGCTTTATCGGGTAAATCTTTATCAATAATGTTTCCAATAATTTTAGTTCTTAATTTATCTAAAAGTGTTTTATCATCAAATATATCAAAATCATTTATAATTTCTACTTTTTCTTGTTCCTCTTTAATTTCAAATTCTTCCATTAAAGTTTTTTCCATTTTAAACACTCTCCCTTAGAATATCATCACAAATTACTTTTAAGGTGGTGTAAGCTTCTTTTTGTTTTGTAGCAAAATCTTTATTTAAAGAAATAATTTCACTATTTATAACATAATCATCAATATTTTTTAAGAAAAGTTTATTTGGTAAAGTATAATCAATATTTGATTTTATAATATTTTTAATATCATATTTAGAATAATAATGTTTATGCTGAGTTGTACTCATATTAAGAAGTACTTTATATTTTTTAATATTTAAATCATTAAAAATACTAATTATAGATCGAAGATTCTTTAAATCATAAGGATCATTTGTCAAATTAAAAATAATTTTATCAACTTGATCAAGAATACACAAATTAGTAGCATTTAAAAAATGATTGGTGTCTACTAAAACGATATCATATAAAAATACAGCTTTTTCTAAAATTATTTCAATATATCGATTATCTATTTTTCCTGCTTGTCTGGGATCTTTAGGAGCAGAAATATAATCTATCTGATTATTATAAGTAGTTACATAATTTTTTAAATTAGTAAACCTGTGATTATTATAATCATCTACCAAATTATAAACTGTTTTAGTATTTTCTTTATTTAAATGAAGAGCGATTGCTCCTCCTGTTAAGTCAAAATCAATAAGTAAAACTCGCTTATTTAAATTAGCAAACATACCAGCTAAAATTAAAGTTAAAGTTGTTTTACCTGTACCACCTTTGCCACCAAAAACGCAAATGCTTTTCCCCTTATTTACTTTCATCGCTTAGATCCTTTTTTAGTGTAATAACAATTTCTCCACTACCATCTTTATAACCTTCTGCTTCAATTGCGGATTGATGGGTTCCATTATGAAAGAAATTTCCTAAAAATGAATAGTGTTTAGTTGAATTATATATTGTAAATTTATTATCTTCAGTTCTTTTAATACTTAAAAATTCAGTATCAATTTTATTTTTTTCATAAATATTTTTGGCTCGAAGATAAGATCTATCTTCTGTTAAATCTTCTTCAATAACTTCGGTTAAAATTTCTTTTGTTACATTATCTAATTTTTTTTCATAATAATAACCTATTCCCGTGTCAATTGCCACAGCAGCTATTATCATAAAAGCTGGAATTAAAATTATAAAAATTGCTGAAGATACTCCTTTTTTATTCATTATACATCACCCTTCTTGCCTCTATTTTGTAATCTTTAGGAAAAATTAAATTCAACCCTGGAGTTAAAAAATTATAATCTTCTTTTAATTCTAAAGTAAGATAATGTTCTTCTTCACTCCAATTATAAATAATATTTTTATTATTTTTTCTTAAATACGATTCTACTTCTTCTCTACTTTGAGTTTTTTTATATATTTCTGAAGACTCACTTAAATTCGCTTCAAGTACATTTTTATTATATAAAATTAAACCAAAATCAATTATTCCTAATAAAACTATAATAATAATTGGTAAAATAATTATAAATTCTACTAATGCTTGTCCTTTTTTTCTTTTCATATTTTGACCCCTTATTATGTTTTAATTATATCATAGATATTTCATAAAAAAAACAACTTTTTTAAATAATTTAGGAAAGTTGTTTCTTTTTAGTATTTTCTTTTAAATTTTTAATGAAGTTAATATCTTCTAAACTTAAATACTCTGGATAATTGAATATTAAACAATTAAATAACATATCCTTATAATTAGTAAATCCAGCATTTATTAAAGTATTTAAATATCTTAGTAATTTTAATCGACTAAATATTTTATTATTTATTAAATAATGATAACTATTTATTTTATAATTCTCTATGAATTTTAATTCTTCAGGCAATGTTAAAAGTATATCTATATTATCGTTTTCTTTTAATGTATTGGCCATGTTCTGATCTATAAAATTTTCAAAATTTTGATATACATAATTATCCAAATCAGTATCATTTAAATAAAAGTTTTGTCCATCTCTAACCTTTTTAGAGATTGTATCATGTTCATTTAAAATAGAGTTATCTAAATTTTGCATTATAATTATTCTCTTAATAACATTTTTACTAGAAGATGTTATTAAATTTGGTAACTTTTGAATTTGATTTAATAAACCTACTTCAATAAAATTATCAATTATATCTAATAACTTAGAGTTTTCTAAAAAAGCAAATTGTCTTATATTTTTAGCATTTAAATTAATGTTATAATATAAAATCGTATTTAAAAGACTTTGATTTAATTCTAATAAAAGATTATCATTATAATTATTTAAAGCCTTAAAGTCGACTTTAGCTCCTCTAAGCAAATCAATATTAGTTGTTAATGTTAGAATACTAGAAGAATTTAATTTTGCAAAATTTTTTAAAATATATTTTGGTGTTAATTCTCCTTTAGCAATAAATCTATCTAATTTCTCTAAATCTTTATGAGATAGCATTAAAATTGGAACAAAGGCTTCATCTTCTTCTTGAAGAAAAGAAAGACTACTATTTTTTATAAAAGAAAGATTAGCCAAAATATTTTTTGCGTCTATTTCTGTTAATGTTGCCTTTTCTTCTTCGGTTAAAAGATTAAAATTATATCCTTGTTCTTTAAATAGAACTTCCAATTCATGAAAATTATGTCCTGCTAATAATTTATATGTTTGATAAGTTCTTTTATAATCTATATTTTTTTGTTTAATAAGAGCAAGTAAAGCTAAATTATAAATATCAGGATCCAAATTGTATTTTTTAATTTTTTCATAAGTTAAAGATTTATTTTCTATATCACTTAATAATAAATCTAAGTTATTAATTTTTTTTCTATTTTGTCTTTTTAATTTTTCATATAAATTTTCATAGTTCGATTTATAGTTATTAAATGTTATAAAATCACCACTTAAGTTTTTTCCTATAAAAGATATAAAATTATCTATAGAGTTTTTTGTATATGTTGAAGGCTTTAATACATCTACTTGTAATTTTTTTTGTTCTAATTTATTTTTCGTTCCTTTTATAAGAAAAGCAAAATAAATATCAAGAACTAATTGTAAATCTGAAAGCCAATGCCAAAGACTTTGGAGAGCTTTTTCTCCATAAGTATTTAATGAATTTTTTAAAAAATCTTGGGATATTTTTAATTTGGGATCATCTAAATTTAAAACTTTCTCTATACTATTTATCTTATCGCCATATTCTAAACACATATCGCAGTATATGTCCAAAAATTCGATAATATCTAAAACAGACATTGTACTCATTTCTTCAATAAAATTTTTAATTTCATCAACATCCTTTTGAGCCTCTTTTAAAGTAAGATCAGCAGTAGTTAAATGATGCAATAAAATTAAATCATAAAGGCTTTTTTTGACCAATATATTTACCGAAAATGCTGATTTTTCCATATCTTCAAAAAGTAAATTACCTTCAGGATCTTTTATTTCATAACCTTTTTTATAAGCAAAACTATTTAAAAATTTTAATTCATCTGGCATTAAATCTTGTTCTATTAATTTAGCTTTTCTTTTTAAAATAATTTTTTTAAATATTTTTATAATTAATTTTCCTTCTTTTTTGTTTTACTTTGTAAATCTAAAAGATTTTCTATTTCTTCTAGATAAGCTTCTTGTCTTAAGATAAAGTCTGGATTATTTAAAGATGTTATAATTTGAGGCTTAACTTGTTCATAGTATTTATAACGACTTAGTAATTGATTATAATATCCTGCTGATTGGGTTTCTTTTTTTACTAAACCTAAAACTATAATATAAGTATTTTCCGTTATTTTATCAAAAAATATTCTAGTTTGATTATGAACATCGCGAGTTTCTGTAACATTTTTAAGACTAAGATTATTATAAAATCTTTTAGTATCTAAAGGATCATTTTGTTTTAAAGCATGAAATAACTTAGAAAAAGAAGAATATTTTGCTTCTAGTCCAACAATATCTTGGAAAAAATAATTTCTTCCAGAAGATGTTTCAAGAAAAATAATTCTAGTATCTTTTTTTTCTTCCCTATTTACATTAAAATTCATTTTTTTGGCTTTTAATAAAGATATTTTTTGCTGTATTTCTGCTGTTGTTTCTCTTAATTCTTTTAAAAATTCTAAATCTTTAATTAGATAAGCTTCATCACCTAACATTTGATAAGTTTTTAATTCGTTTAATAATCCTAAAATATAATAATCAATATTTTCAGAATTAGTATTTTCTAAAAATTCTAATAATTGTTCTTCGTTTAAAGATATTATTTTTTGAATATCTAAAGCATAATTTTTTAAGTTATCATTACATTGAATTTTTTCTTTTTTCTTAGGCTTAGTTTCATCTATAAAGGCTTTTTTCGTAATTTGAGTTGGTTTTTGTTTTTCTAAAAGATCTTGTAATTTTTTTATTTCTTTCAAATAATTATCATTATTTTGTTGTGATAATATTAAAATATTTTCTAAAATTTCTTTTTGCTCATTTATAGAATATTTTTTTAAAAATTTTATTAATTTATTTATGATTACTACAGAATTAGATTCTGTAGTAATCATTTCATGAAATGATTGAAGTGCTTCTTTATCCATAATTTGCTTCCCCCATAAAAAAATCCTTACAATAAGGATAATTTATCATCAACCCCCATTGATGAAGGGTATTTTAGCATATTCTTTAAAAAAAGTCAAAAAATTATTATCAAAATATTTTTAACTAATCTATTTAATATCATCTATATATTTTTTTAACTGGCGTGCATTAGGGCCAAAAATTATTTTTAATTGGTTATCAATTTCTACAATTCCTTGAGCTCCTAATTTTTGAATAGCATCTTTATCAACAATAGAAACATCTTTTAAAGTAACTTTAAATCTCGACATATTTACCTGTACATCTAAAATATTATCTTTTCCTCCTAGATAATTTACCAACTTATTAATTTCTAAATGAAAGTTTTTTTTATTTAATTTGATAATTATTAAGGATATTATTGCTAATACGATAAATATTATTAAATATTGCCACCACATATTAATCACCTATTTTTATTATACTATAACTTTTTTAAAAATAAAATCACTAAATTAGCAAAAAAACATAAAATATAGTGAGTATATATGAAGGGGTGAATAATATATGTGTAATAATAATGAAAATGAAGGTAATTGTATTGCCGAGATTTTAAAAGTAATACTTATACTTCAACAAAATGCTTGCCCAGAAAGTTGCTTAGATTCTTGTGATAGACCTATGCTTGGTGGAGGCCCTAATTGCTTAGTTTGCAATACTAGACCAGTTATGCTTTATACTTGTTGTGGTAACGGTGTTCCATGGAGTATGCCTATAAGTAAAGAATCAACAACAATTTGTTCCAATCCACAATTAAATAATTGTAGTGGCGAATGTTCTAATGTCTTTAGAGTTGAAAAATTAGATGGTAATTGTGCTACTTTCAGAGTTCTTGCACCTAATCCAGAAGAAAGTTGTTGTAATAGTATTCCTTTTATTGCTACTAATAGTTTCTTCACTATGGATTTAAGTTGCTGTTGTGTTGTTAAATGTTTAAATGATACTTACGTAGATTGTGTTTAAAAAACTGCTTAAGCAGTTTTTTTATGAGAAAAATTAGCTAAAATTATACTAGTTGCTACTCCTACATTTAAACTTTC
>CANQNA010000008.1 GCA_947625005.1 uncultured Bacilli bacterium | reverse complement strand
TTAAACCTTCCACTGAAATTTCAGGATTATCTATATAAGCAACTGTAGCATCAATTGTTTCTCCTAAATTATGAGGTGGAATATTTGTAGCCATTCCAACTGCTATACCCATATTTCCATTAACTAAGATATTTGGAAATCTACTAGGTAGTACAGCTGGCTCTTTTCTTTGACCATCATAATTATCAATAAAGTCAACTGTATTTTTATTTAAATCTCTTAACAATTCCATAGAAATTTTAGCTAATCTGGCTTCTGTATAACGACTTGCTGCTGGACCATCTCCATCAATTGATCCAAAATTTCCATGTCCATCTATTAAAGCATGACGATAGGTAAATTCTTGAGCCATACGAACCATAGAATCATATATAGCTGCATCTCCATGAGGATGATAATGCCCCATTACGGCTCCAACCGCATTCGCACTTTTTTGATGCTTTTTATCTGGAGTCATACCTTCTTCATATAAAGTATATAAAATTCTTCTATGTACAGGTTTTAAACCATCTTTAACATCAGGAATTGCTCTTGCAATTATTACACTCATTGAATAATCTAAAAATGATGTACGCATTTCTCCTACTATATTCGTAGGAACTTTTCTATCTCTTTCAAATTCATCCATAATCTAAAACCTCCTAAACATCCAAATTTTCTACATATAAAGCATTTTCTTCGATAAACTTTCTTCTTGGTTCTACTTCTTCGCTCATTAATAATTGGAAAGTTTCATCTGCTGCCATAGCATCTTCTACAGTTATTTGCTTCAAAATTCTTTTATCAATACCCATTGTAGTCTCTCTTAATTCTTCAGGATCCATTTCTCCTAAACCTTTCATTCGACCAATTTCATATTTTGTAGATTCAGGTAAAGTAGCTAAATATGCATCTCTTTCTTCATCATCTAAAACATATTTAATTGTTTTTCCATGTTTGATTGAATAAAGTGGTGGTTGTGCTGCATATACATGTCCATTTTCCACTAAAGGTTTAAAATAGCGATAAAATAATGTTAATAATAATGTTCTTATATGTGCACCATCTACATCAGCATCTGTCATAAATATAATTTTATAATATCTTAATTTTTCAATATCAAATTCTTCTCCTATACCAGTACCTAATGCAGTAATCATTGTTCTAATTTCTTCATTTGCTAAAACTCTGTCTAATCTTGCTTTTTCTACATTTAATATTTTACCTTTAATAGGTAAAATAGCTTGAGTTAAAGGATCTCTACCCATTTTAGCAGATCCTGCGGCACTATCACCCTCGACAATAAACATTTCAGAAATTGTAGCATCTTTACTTGAACAATCTGTAAGTTTACCCCAATAAGAAGTTATTTCTAGTCCACCTTTTCTTCTTGTTAATTCTCTCGCTCGTTTAGCCGCAACACGAGCTCGTGCAGCAGTCATTGATTTTTCTACAATAACTTTTGCTATATCAGGATTTTCCAGCAAATATCTTTCAAAACTTTCTGCAAATATATCACTTGCTATTTTTCTAACTTCACTATTACCTAATTTTGTCTTTGTTTGACCTTCAAATTGAGGATTAGGATGCTTACAAGAAATTATCATTGTTAAGCCTTCTCTTACATCTTCTCCTGATAAATTATCATCATTATCTTTTAAAATTTTACTATTTTTAGCATAAGTATTAATTACTCTAGTTAAAGCTTGTTTTACTCCATCTTCATGTGTTCCACCTTCTGTTGTATGAATATTATTAGTAAAAGAATAAACATTAGAATTATAGGAATCATTATATTGAAGAGCAACTTCTATTAAAATATCATTTTCTATTCCACTTGCAAAAATAACATCTTTATGTAATGGAGTTCTATTTTTATTAAGCATTTCTACATATTCTATAATTCCACCATTATAATTAAATATAGCTTTTTTCTCATCTTCTCTTAAGTCAATTAAAGTAATTCTTATTCCTTTATTAAGAAAAGCCATTTCTTGTAATCTTTTTGCTAATATATCATAATTATAAACTGTTGTTTCAAAAATTTTTGAATCAGCTTTAAAAGAAACAGTAGTTCCAGTTCGATCACTATCACACTCACCTATTACTTTTAAACTTTCTACAGGTTTTCCACCATTTTCAAATCTTTGAAAATAAATTTTTCCTCCACGATAAACTTTTACTTCAAGCCATTCACTTAAAGCATTAACAACACTAGCACCTACTCCATGAAGTCCTCCACTTACTTTGTAGCCTCCGCCACCAAATTTTCCACCAGCGTGTAATACTGTAAAAATTGTTTCAATAGTAGAAAGACCTGTCTTTTCATTCATACCTGTTGGCATTCCTCTACCATCATCTTTAACAGTAATTATATTATTTTTTCCAATTTCTACTTCAATATCATCACAATAACCAGCTAAAGCTTCATCTACAGCATTATCAACAATTTCCCATACTAAATGATGTAATCCTACTTCATTAGTGTTTCCTATATACATACCAGGTCTTTTTCTAACAGCTTCTAAACCTTCTAATACTTGTATTGCACTATCAGTATAATTTTCATTCATATTTTTTCCTCCACTCTACCTTTATTTACTTCAAATACTTTACTATTTCTTATTATACTTCTTTTTACTTTACTAAGTTCAGTTGTAGTGATAAATGTTTGAACTTCATCATTTATAGCAGAAAAAATATTATTTATTTTTTCTCTATCCAATTCACTAAATAAATCATCTAATATTAATATTGGCAAATCTCCTTTTTTCTCTTTAAATACTTCTAATTCTGCAAGTTTAAAAGCAATTATAGCATTCTTTTGTTCACCTTCAGAACCATAATCTCTCAAATTTTGTTCATTTTTATAAAAAACAAAATCATCATGATGAATTCCAAAATGAGTTTTTCCTAAATTAATATCTTTTTCTTCATAATATTTATATTTTTTTCTTATTTCTTCTTTAGTTTTAGCAAAATCGCTTTGATATTTTATTATTAATCCTGTTTCTTTAGAAGTTTTAAAATAAACATTATCTAAAATATTATTAATATCATCAATAAATTCTTTTCTAAATTCATAAATTCTTAATCCTATGTCAATTATTTTATCTGTTATAATTTCTAAATATTTTTTTTGAGCATAACCATTAAACATTAAAGTTTTTAAATAAGAATTTCTTTGTTTTAACAATTTATTATAAGAGTTTAATAAATATAAATATTCATTATTTAATTGAGAAAGTTCAATATTTACTAACTTTCTTCTAGTACTAGGAGTATCTTTAATTAATTTTAAATCATCAACACTAAATAAAATAATATTAATTTTAGAAACATAATCGGATAATTTTTTAATTCTATTATTGTTTATTTTAACTCTTTTTCCATCTTTACTAATTATAATTTTATAATTATCAATAAAAGATCCTTTTATATCTGCTTCTACTTTTAAAAATTCTTCATCATACTTAATTAGAATAGAATCAGTCTGACCTCTAAAAGACTTAGTAAGTGCTAAAACATAGATTGCTTCAACAATATTAGTTTTACCCATACTATTTTTTCCAATAATAATATTCTTTTTGGGAGAAAAATCTAATTTTAATTTATCATAATTTCGAAAATTAACTAAACTTAAATTAAGTATTTTCATCAAAAACCATATTTTCACCCCAAATTTTAAAAATTTAGTATTTTACATACTCCTATACCTAAATTAATTATAACACAAATATAAGGATTAAAAAAGGAAAAAATTATTTTTCTTTCCTTCTTTTTCTAATAATATATTCTAATCTATTAGCCCGTAAAATTTGATTATTTAAAATATTATAACTTAGAGAAAATGCTAAAGAATCTTCATTTATAAATTTAATTATACTTTTTCTTAAAGTATCATCATAATAATAACTATCTATATTACTTAAAGATATCCAAGCACATTTTCTTAATCTTGGAGAAGAGGTAGGAAAAAATACAATAGGACTTTTTTCTTCTACAATAATTGGTGCTTTATAACTTATTCCAATTAAACTATCTGTTCCCTTTGCTCGTCCATTCATTGAACTTCCATAATATTTACAATTATCTTCCATTATTTTTTTCGGCTGGTTATCTATAATAAAACAATTATCGTTTTCATAAACTAATGATTTATCATCTCCAAAAGGAACAATTGCTAAAGTTTTATTTGTTATAGAATATTCTCTCAAAGTCTTCACCCCCTGACTTACATTCTCTTATATCACTTTTTATTGTAGAAAAAAGTCAGTTTTTGCATAAAAAAAGAATAAATTTTAATTTTTATTCTTAATAAGTTTTTATAGGTAAAATTAATTGAATTAAACTTTCATCATTTACTGATTTAATAATTATTGGACTACTATCATTATTTAATAATATTAATATTTCTTCTTCTGTTAAAGCTCGTAAAGCTTCCATCATATATTTTGCACTAAAAGATATAGCAATATCTTTATCAGTATTTTTTGTAATTGTTAATTTATCTTCTACTTTACCTATTTCTGAAGAAAAGGAACTAATATTTAAAATATTTTTATCAGTAGACATTCTAACAATATTTTTATCTTTGCTTTGAGTTAATAATGCTGCTCTATCAATAGAAGAATAATAATCATTTAAATTAGTATTTATCATTATTTCAAATTCACTAGGAATTAAATTATTAACATTAGGATAAGAACCACTTAATAAGTTTGTCTGAAAAATAATATTTTTATATTTAAATAATGCTTTATTAGAAAATAAGTGTATTTCTATATCTTCATTATCACTTAATATTTTATCTAATTCTGTAATATTCTTTCCTGGAATTACTATATCAACATTTTCAGGATATGTATCATCTAACATAATTGCTTTTTTCGCTAATCTATAAGAATCAGTTGCTACACATTCTAAAATATTACCATTTATCTTTAAATTTAAACCTGTTAATAAAGGACGTGATTCTTGTAGAGACACAGCAAATATTGTTTGTTTGATCATTTGTTTTATTAAATCACTCTTTATAGTAATAGGAGTTTTAGCATCTTCTAAAACTATATTAGGATATTCTTCACTATTTAAGCAATTTAAATTATATTGACTATTTTCTGTATAAATTCTTATTTTTAAACCATCTATTACTTCTATATTTATTTCATCAGTAGGCATTTTCTTTATAATGTCAATTATATATTTACTTTGAATTATAATAATTCCTTCTTGTTCTATTTTAATAATATTTTCTTGAGGAATAAATGCTTTAATAGTTAAATCACTATCACTAGCTAATAAATATAGTCCTTCTTTAGTTAATTTAAACATAATACCATTTAATATAGGAATGATATTTTTAGGACTAATTGCTTTAGCTACATTTACTAAATTTTCTAATAAAATATTCTTATCAATTTTTAATTTCATTTTCTTTCCTTCTTTCTTTTTTTGATTATTTTTATTATTAGTGTTGATAATGTTAATAAATAATATTTTTGTTATTATATCATTAAAAATTAAATGTTTAAAACTTTTGATTTTTCCCCATTATTCTATTTTTTCTTTAATTAATTTAATTTGTTCATTTAATTCTGGATTTGTTTTTAATTCTTTAGTTACTTTATCTATAGCATGTAATACTGTTGTATGATCTCTATTTCCAAATTCTAAACCTATTCGAGTAACTGTTTCATCAGTAGTCATTCGACAAATATACATAGCAATTTGTCGAGCATTATTTATATTTGCTGTTCTTTTTTTACTTTTTAAATTTTCTACAGTCAAATCGAAAAAGTCAGCAACTCCTTTTTGAATCTTTATAATATTATTAGTTCCATAATAGGATTTTCCTAAATAATCTTTTAAAGCCTCTGTAGCAAATTCTAAATTTATTGCTGGAGGTGACATAATAGCGGCATAAGCATATAATCTTGTAATTGCTCCTTCTAAATGACGAACATCGCTTTCACAATTATTTGCAATATATTCTATAACATCATTTCCTACAAGTTTTGCTACTTCATGACCAGTCATTTTGTCTTTTAAAATTTTACAACGAAGTTCAAAATCAGGAGGGAAAATATCTACTGTCAATCCCCAACTAAATCTTGTTCGAAGTCTATCTTCTAGTAATTTTAAGTCATCAGGAGATTTATCACTACTAATAATTATTTGTTTATTAGAGTCATATAAAGTATTAAAAGTATGGAAAAATTCTTGTTGAGTTTTTTCTGCTCCTCCTAAAAATTGGATATCATCTATAATTAAAACATCTATATTTCGATATTTTTCTTTAAAATGATCAACAATGTCAAAGTTTTCGGTATTTTTTTTATTTATTCCAATAAAGTCAGAAATAAATTCTTCACTTGTAACATATAATACATTTAAATTTGAATTTTCTTCTATATAATTTCCTACAGCATGCATTAAATGAGTTTTTCCTAAACCACTTTTTCCATGAATAAACAATGGATTATATATTTTTCCTGGTTGTTCTGCAACTGCTACAGCAGCTGTTTGAGCAAATCTATTAGAATCACCTATTACAAAATTTTCAAATCTATATTTTGGATTTAAATTAGAATTTATTTTTTTTAAATTATTATTTAAAGTTTCAGTTTCTTCTTTTTTTTCTTTTTTCTCTTCTATTTCTTCTTTTACAAAAAATTCTAATTCATAGGTTTTCCCAGTTAATTGAGTAATAATATCTTCTATTAAATCATAGTATACTGTAGATAGATGGTTTTTATGTAAAAGCATAGGAACTTCAATAGATAATTTATCCTCTTCAATAGTGTATAATTTTGTATCTTTGAACCAACAATCAAAGGATACACTTTGAAGTTTCTGTTTTATTATTTGTAAAAAATTATTCCACAAAACATCTTTGTCCAAAAAAACCACCCCGCTTGTCTAACGTTCACTAAACTAATTGTAAATCACTTTCTGCAAAATTAAAAGTCAAAATTTTAAAATTAGTAGTTGTTCACAATTTATCAACATACTTTTTAACATATTGTTTCTTATAATAGCTTAAAAAAATTAACTTTTCAACATTTTCCACAAAATTTAATTAACTACAAATATTAAATATTAACAATTAACGTGGAAAAATAAAAAAATAAAAAATTTGTTGACTTGAAACCAGCAATATAGTAAAATAAAATGGCTAAAAGAGGTGGAGGTGGCAAAATGAAAAGAACTTTTCAACCAAATAATCGTAAAAAGAAGAAAAAACATGGCTTTTTTGCTCGTAAAGAAACAAATATTTTAAATAATAGAAGAAAAAAAGGACGTAAAATTTTATCTAAATAATGCCACAGTAGTATGTGGTTTTTTCTTCATTTGGAGGTCTTATGAAAAAAAATGAAGTTGTAAAAGATAATAAATTATTTAATACTATAATCAAAACAGGAAAAAAAATTCAAAATAAATATTTATATATATATTATAAGGAAAATGATGTTTTATTTCCTCGCTTTGGTATTGCAGTAGGAACAAAAATTGGAAATGCAGTTATTCGTAATAAATTAAAAAGACAAATAAGAATGATTTTAACAAATAATAAAAAAATATTTTCAAATAATCAAGATTATATTATAATAGTTAAGAAAGCATGTTTAAATGCTAGTTATAAAGAAGTAGAAAATGAAGTAAAAAATTTAGAAAAATGGTGAGAAAATGAAAAAAAATAAATTTTTAAAGATTAGTATTTTATTATTATTAACTATCTTTTTAGCAACTGGATGTACAAAATATGTAACAGATGATAATAAAAAACGAGTAATAAATGAAGATACAGGACAAAGTTTAACAAGTAACCTTTTATGTAAACCAACAGGGGAATTAGAAGAAGTTTATAAAAAATATGAAAAAAATATAAAAGTAAAATTAAATGATTTACCTGAATGTAAAAATATTAAACCATTTAGCACTAAAAATTATAATGGTTTATGGGAAACTATTTTTGTTTCACCAATTGCATGGGCTATAGTTAAATTTGGTATTTTAGTTAAAAATTATGGTGTATCAGTTATGTTAATAGGAATATTTATTAGATTAATCTTAATGCCACTTAGTTATAAATCATTAAATCAATCTAATAGATTAAGAAAAGCACAACCAGATCTTGAAAGAATTGAAAAAAAGTATAAAGATAAAACAGATTCTGAATCAATGATGGCTAAAAGTCAAGAAACGATGCTTGTATATAAAAAATATAATATTAATCCAATAGGAAGTTGTTTATTATCATTTATTCAATTGCCATTATTTTTTGCTTTCTTAGAAGCTATTAATAGAGTTCCGGCTATTTTTGAAGGAAGTTTATGGACTTTACAACTTGGAACAACTCCAATGATTGGAATAAAAGCTGGAAATTATGCTTATATAATTTTAATTATATTTATTATATTAACTACTTATTTTTCTTTTAAATTAAGTATGAATAATGGAATAAATTCAGAACAACAAAAACAAATGCAATTTATGACAACATTTATGCTTGTCTTTATTTCAATAGCATCTTTCAGTTTACCATCAGCAATCGCTCTTTATTGGTGTGCTACGAATGGTTTAAATGTTATTCAAACAATAATATTTAAAAAATTGGGAGATAGAAAAGGAAAATAGTATTATGGAAGTAAAAGTATATGAAGGAAAAGAATTAGAAACAATTTTAGAAGAAGCTAAAACAGAATTAAATATAACAGATAATGATTTTGTTTATACTAAAGAAATAAAAAAAGGTGGGCTATTAAAAAAGGATACTATAAAAGTTAATATTTATTTGATAAAAGATATTCAAACTCGAGCTAAAGAAATATTAAGTGATATCTTAAAAAATATGGGACTTAATTGTCAATTTGAAGCAAAAATAAGAGAAAATCAAATAACAATAAAAATGTTTTCTGATAATAATTCAATTTTAATAGGGGCGAATGGAAAAAATTTAATTGCTTTAACCACAATTATTAGACAAGCTATCTATAATGAAATTTCTGTTTATCCTAAAATATACTTAGATGTTGAAAATTATAAAGAAAAACAAGAAAAAAGAATTGAAAGACTGGCAAAAAAAATTGCTAGGGATGTCCAAAAAAGTGGAATAGAAGTTAAAATGGATAATATGAATGCTTATGAAAGAAGAATTGTTCATAATGCTTTAACAAATTTTAAAAATATTACAACAGTTAGTGAAGGGGAAGAACCTAACAGACATGTAATAATAAAGAAAATTGAAGAAGAAAATTAATCTTCTTTTTTTTATAAAATTATTTCCCGGGAAATATTTAGATAAAATAATATAAAAAATGTTAAAAGAGTGCTATAATACAAAAAGCGAAAGGAAGGTATACTATGGATAATGATACAATATGTGCAATTTCAACCGCTTTAGGTGTTGGTGCAATTTCAATAATTAGAATTAGCGGAAAAGATAGTGTAAAAATAGTTAATAATATTTTTTCCGGAACAGATTTAACAAAAGTACCAACTCATACAATACATTATGGTTTTATCAAAGATAAAGAAAAATATATTGATGAAGTTCTAATAAGTGTTATGCTTGCTCCTAAAACTTTTACTAGAGAAAATATTGTAGAAATAAATTGTCATGGAGGAATATCAACAACAAATAAAGTTTTAGAAATATTATTAAATTCTAATTGTCGTTTAGCCGAACCAGGAGAATTTACTAAAAGAGCTTTCTTAAATGGAAGAATAGATTTATTAGAAGCAGAATCTATAGGAGATTTGATAAATGCTGAAACAGAATCTGCTAGAAAAATGGCCTTAAGTGGAGTTCAAGGAAATATTAGTAAATTAATTATAAATTGTCGTAAAAATATTTTAGATATTCTTGCTAATATTGCCGTAAATATTGATTATCCAGAGTATGAAGATGCTCTTGAAATTACTAATAATATATTAAATGAAAAACTTACTCAGATAAAATATGAATTAGAGAATTTACTTAATGAATCCGAAAATGGGAGAATAGCAAAAGATGGTATTACAATTGCCTTAGTTGGAAGACCAAATGTAGGGAAGAGTAGTATTTTAAACACTCTTTTAAATCAAGAAAAAGCTATTGTTACTGATATTGCAGGAACAACAAGAGATATTGTTGAAGGAGAAATTTCTCTTTGTGGAGTAAAATTAAAATTAATAGATACTGCAGGAATTAGAAATACTAATGATGAAGTAGAGAAAATAGGGGTAAATAAAAGTTTAGAAACTATAGAAAAAGCAGAACTAGTTATCTTAATTTTAAATAGCAATGAAAAATTGACTGAAGAAGATAAAAAACTTATAGATCAAACTAAGAATAAAAAAAGAATTATTTTCTTAAATAAAACAGATTTACCAAAAAATATTAAATTAAATTTAGATAATGTTATAGAAGGAAATACTAAAGAATTAGAAGGACTAACATCTTTAAAAAACAAAATAAAAGAATTATTTTCTTTAGAACAATTAAATTCTAAAGATTTTACTTATTTATCTAATGCTCGACAAATTTCTTTAGTAAGAAAAAGTTTAGATTTAGTTAAAGATATTTTAAAAAATGCTCAAAATGTTCCTGTGGATATTTTAGAAATAGATATAAAAAGAGTATATGATTTATTAGGTGAAATAATTGGAAGCACTTATAAAGATGAATTATTAGACGAATTATTTTCCAAATATTGTTTAGGAAAGTAGGTGATAATATGAATTTTGATTGTATTGTTGTTGGTGGGGGTCATGCAGGATGTGAAGCAAGCTATGCAACAAATAAAATGGGATTAAAGACAGCTTTAATTACAGCAAATATCAAAAATATTGCTGATATGCCTTGTAATCCTTCAATAGGGGGAACTGCTAAAGGAATTGTTGTAAGAGAGATAGACGCTTTAGGTGGATTAATGGGAAAAATTGCTGATAAAAGTCATATTCAAATAAAAATGTTGAACAATAGCAAAGGCCCTGCAGTTCGTTCTTTAAGAGCCCAAGCTGATAAAATTATTTATCCTAAATTAATGTTAGAAAAACTTCAAAGTGAACCAAATTTAACTATAATTGAAGCAATGGTTGAAGATTTAATTGTTGAAAATAATAAGATAAAAGGAATAATAACTGAAAAAGGAGAAAGTATTTATTGTAAAACTTTAATTTTAACTACTGGAACATATTTAAAAAGTAAAATATTAATAGGTAGTACTAGTAAAGAAGAAGGTCCTCACGGAGAAAGAAGATCTAATAATTTAAGTAATAAGTTAAAAAAATTAGGTTTTGAAATTCAAAGATTAAAAACAGGAACACCTCAAAGATTAGATAGAAAAACAATAGATTTCCAAAAACTTAAAGAGGAAAAAGGAGATAATACATATTGGACTTTTAGTTTTGATGATAAACCAACTTATGATATAGATAATCAAGAAAGTTGTTATTTAGTATATACTAATGAAAAAACTCATCAAATAATAAAAGACAATTTAACAAAATCTGCTATGTATGGAGGATATGCAGAAGGAATAGGGCCAAGGTATTGTCCTTCTATTGAAGATAAAATAGTACGATTTAAAGATAAAGAAAGACACCAATTATTTTTAGAACCAGAAAGTAAATATTATGATGATATTTATTTACAAGGTTTTTCTACCAGTATGCCCTATGATGTTCAAGAACAAATGGTTCATAGTATTAAAGGCTTAGAAACAGCAAAAATTTTGAAATATGCTTATGCTATAGAGTATGATGCTATTAATCCTTTACAATTGTATCCGACTTTAGAAACAAAAATAATTAAAAACTTATATACAGCAGGACAAATAAATGGTACTAGTGGTTACGAAGAAGCAGCTGGACAAGGAATTATAGCCGGAATAAATGCCGGACTAAAATTATTAGGAAAAGAACCTTTAATATTAAAAAGAAATGAAGCATATATTGGTGTTTTAATTGATGACTTAGTAACTAAAGGAACTAATGAACCATATAGACTTCTAACTTCTCGAGCAGAATATCGTTTAATTTTAAGGCATGACAACGCTGATTTGCGTTTGAGAAAATATGGGTATTATGCAGGTTTAATTAATGAAGATCAGCATAATAGATTATTAAACAAAGAGAATAAAATCAATACTTTAATAGAAGAATTAAAACAAAATAAAATAACTCCAAAAATTTATCCAAATTTAAAAACAGGATTATCTTTATATAATTTTTTAAAAAGACCAGAAATAACAATTAACTATTTAAAAGAAAAAAATTTAATTAATGATTATGATAATGAAGTTTTAGAACAAGTAGAAATAATAGTTAAATACGAAGGATATATTAATAAAACAAATAAAGAAGTAGAAAAAATGATAAAATTAGAAGAAAAACAGATTCCTAGTGACCTTGATTATGATAATATAAAAAATTTAGCAAGTGAAGCTAAACAAAAACTAAAAAAAGTAAGGCCTCTTACTATCGCTCAAGCGACTAGAATTAGTGGAGTTAATCCTTCAGATATTTCTATACTTGCTCTTTACTTAAAAAAGGAATATGCCAATAATGAATAAAGAAGAATTTGTAAATGAATTAAAAAAAATAAATATTAATTTATCCAATGAACAAATAAATATGTTTGAAATTTATTGTAATGAATTAATAGAATATAATAAACATACCAATCTTACTGCAATAACAGATAAAAAAGATATTTACCTTAAACATTTTTATGATTCTCTTACTTTAGTTTTCGCTTTAGATTTTACCAAAATAAATACATTAATAGATATTGGTACAGGAGCAGGGTTTCCCGGATTAGTTTTAAAAATACTTTTTCCTCATTTAGAATTGACTTTATTAGATTCTAATAATAAAAAGACAAAATTTTTAGAACTATTAGTAAAAAAATTAAATTTAAATAATATTACTATAATTAATGATAGAAGTGAAAATTATATTAAGAATAAAAGAGAAAAATTTGATGTAGTAACAGCACGAGCAGTTAAAAATCTTCCGGTTCTTTCTGAACTTTGTATCCCATATCTAAAAATAAATGGTTATTTCTTAGCTATGAAAGGTTCTAACGAAGAAGAAATAAAAGAAGGGCAAGAAACTATTGAGTTATTAAATTGTAATATAGATAAAATAATTAATTTATCCTTACCTAAAGAAAATAGTCAAAGGACACTTTTAAGAATAAAAAAGATTAAATCTACACCAAGTATTTATCCAAGAAGTTATGAAAAAATACTTAAAAAGCCATTGAAAAAAAATAAAAAATAAAGTAATATATTATATAGAATAGAAAAGGGGCAAAAAAATGAAAGTAGAACCTCAAATTCATTTAATAAATATAATGGATATTATTCCAAATAGATTTCAACCAAGATTGGCATTTGATGAAAAATCATTACAAGAACTAGCTTCATCAATTAAAGAACATGGTATTATACAACCTCTTGTAGTGAGAAAATTAGGAGACAAATTTGAAATAATTGCTGGAGAAAGAAGATATAAAGCTGCAACAATGGCGGGATTATCTACAGTTCCTGCATTAATTGCCGAGGCAGATGACAATACTAGTGCTGAAGTGGCAATAGTAGAAAATCTTCAAAGAAAAAATATGTCTGCTATAGAAGAAGCAAGATCTTATAAAAAATTGTTGGATAGAGGATATTTAACTCAAGAAGAACTAGCTAAGAAAATGGGAATTTCCCAATCAGCAATTGCCAATAAAGTTAGATTATTAAATTTAACTAAAGAAGTTCAAACTGCTTTAATAGAAGAACGAATTAGTGAAAGACATGCTAGAAGTTTATTACAAATTACTGATCCAGTTAAACAAGTCGAATTATTAAATAAAGTAATAAATGATAGATTAACTGTAAGACAATTAGATGAAGAAATAAAAAAAATAATACAAAAAAAAGAGCCAGTTTTAACTCCACCAACTCCAGCTTATGTAAAACATGAAGAAGATTTAAATGTTGAAACTTTACAAGAAGATAAAACACTAAAAGAATTAACTAAAGAAATAGAACAATTAAATAATTCAGTTGGTATTCCATATGAGACAATAAATATTCCAACAGCAGAAGAATTAAATAAACAAATAAAAGATGCTATGGATCAAAATAAACCAGAAGAAACGAAGAAAATTATCCCAAATGATATAAATAGTGCAGTAACATCTATAAGAAATTTAACTAAAGAAATAGAAGAAGCATCTTTCAAAATAGAAACTGAAGAATATGATTTTGAAGATTTATATCAAATAATAATTAAAATTGAAAAGCAATAATAATAATTTATTGTTTTTTTAATTTGGTTCAGTTCCTTTTAAAAAGTAAAATACAGCACTTTTTTTGGCATTGCTAGGCTCTTCACCTGTTACAGCATCTCTTATAATACTGACAACATTTTGAGGAGTCTCATACCAATTATCCTCTTTATTTTTTAAATATGCTTCCATAGAATCTACCCATATATTTTTTGCTATTTTTGAATAATTAGAATTAAGTTTTTCATTATTATCATTACCACACCAAACTAAAGTTAAAGCATCTTTGTTATAACCAACCGTCCAATAATCGTTATCAGTTGTTCCTGTTTTTATTGCATATCTATGTGTCATTTTAGAAGCAATTGATAAAACTGTAGGTGAATTATAACTAATAAAAGCAGTATTATAAGTATCTCTCATCATCTCGTTTAAAATATAAACATAATTACTATTTAATACCATATCTTTTTTTGGCTTTTTTTCATATAAAATATTTCCTTTGCTATCTTCAACTTTATCAATAAAGTATAAATCATGATAGTATCCTCCACTTGCTAAGGTAGTATAAGCGGTAGCATAATCTAACATATTTAGTTCTGTCGCTCCTAAAGCTAAAGAAGGGACTGCTTCTAATTCTTTTTTTAGTCCTGCTGTTTTTAAAGTTTCTCCTAAAGCATCTTCTCCTAAAAATAAATGTGTTTTTACTGCATAAATATTGTCTGAATATGATATAGCAGCGGCCATTGTAATATCACTATTGGCATAGCTGTTAGCAAAATTAGTTGGTGTATAAGTTTTATTATTAGAAAAAACAAAAGTAGTTTCTTCACTTTTAAAGGTACTAATAGAAGTCATATTTTGTTCTAAAGCAGTATAATATAAAAAAGGCTTTATTGTAGAACCAACTTGTCTAACAGAGTCTGTAACTCTATTAAATTGACTAACAGCATAATCTCTTCCACCCGCAAGCGCAATAACTTTTCCTGTATTAGGTTCAATCATAATACTCGCTACTTGTGTTTTATCATCTAGCATATTCTCATTAATTGCTTTTTCTAAATTAGTTTGAGCTTCTAAATCTAGATTTGTATAAATTTTTAATCCACCAGAATTAATTAAAGATTTAGGAATAGTTTTAATATTATTTAACTCATCCATAACAGCATCTTGGTAATACATTAAAGTAGTTAAATTGTTAGAATCTCTTTTTCCATATACTTCTAATTTTTCTTTAAATAAATTTTCTGCTTCTTCTTTTGTCAATACTTCATTATTTACCATACTTTGTGCAACCACTTTCGCTCTTTCAATACATTCATCATAGTTGCTAATAGGATTAAAATTGCTTGGGTTTTTAGGTATACCTGCTAATATTATCGCTTCTTCTAAAGATAGTTCACTTGCATGTTTATTAAAATAAAAATTACTGGCAGACTCTATTCCATAATTTCCTTGACCAAAATTAATAGTATTTAAATATCCTTCTAAAATTTCATCTTTACTATAATGCATTTCTAATTCTAAAGTTAAATAAGCTTCTTCTAATTTTCTTTCCCATGTTTGATCAAAATCTAAATATAAATTTTTAACATATTGTTGACTAATAGTAGAAGCTCCCTGAACTATACTTTTATTCTTAATATTCAAATACATTGCTTTGGCAATTCTTAAATAATCAAATCCTAAATGTTTATAAAAATATTTATCTTCTGTACTTACAATTGCTTTTAAAACATAAGGATTAATTTCATCAATATCTACCCATTTATTAGTACTACTGCCTTGATAAATTAAATTTTCTTTATTATCTAATATTTGAATACTATTAGAAGTTTTAATATTAATGGTAGGAGTAAAATAGGCATAAATATATAAGCTTGTCATAACTACAAGTCCTATTACTATTAGCCAAAGAAAAAATTTAAATAAGTTTGTAAATAATTTCAAAGTTATCACCATTTTTTATTATGTAAAAAAAATTAATATTTATAAGTGAAAAAAGGTAAGTATTATGTTAATATATTCACAGGTGTTTTTATGCAAAAATTAAATATATTAGTATATAATAATGATAAAATTGAACAAAATAAAACGAATATTTCTTATAACGAGAAATTAAATACTTTATATTTTTCTTTTAATAAGACAAAATATTACTTTAATTATGAAAAAAGAAAATTAAAATATAAAACAGATGAACAAGAAGTAACTTTAGATTTTTTAAATAATCTTGCTCAAATTAAATTAAAAGATTACAAAGATAAACTTTATTTACATATTAAAACCTTGAATTATATTAATGAATCAAAATATTTTTTAATAGATTATTTAATAGAAGATGATAATATAAAAAGAACTATTAAAATAACTCTGTTATAATAGTTGACAAATAGAAATCTTATGATAAAATTATGTTTGTTTAAAAAGTGTGTATCATCTAAAAACTTATATTCATATAATGATTTAGATATGAGGAGGTTATTATGAAATTAAAACTAACAGAAGAAGAATTAGAAACAATGTCGTATGATGATGTTGCCTATGCTGTATTAAAGCACAATAAAAAGAAAATGAAAATTCAAGATTTATTTAAAAATGTTATAGAAATTATGCATTTGCCAGAAAGCGACTTTGAAAGTCATATAGGAGATTTCTTTGGTTTAATTTCTACCGATCAAAGATTTTTAATGTTAGATAAAGGATTTTGGGATTTAAAAGAAAATCATAAAACTAAAGTAGTAATTGAAGAAGATGACGAAGTAGAAGAAGATATAAAAGATGAAATAGAAGAAGAAAATGAGGAAGACGAAGAAATTAATTATGATAATGATGATTTAGTAGACGATGATGAAACAGAAGATGATTTAAAAGATTTAGTAATAATTGATGATGATGAAACAGAAGATGCAGATAACATGTAACATCTGTTTTTTTAAAATAGGAGGATAATATGAGAGAACGATTAGAAATTATTAATACAAGATATGAAGAAGTAAATAACTTATTAATGCAACCTGAAATACTTAATGATTATAAACAAATGCAAAAATTATCAAAAGAACGTAGTGATTTAGAAGTAACTGTAAAGAAATATAAGGAACTATGTACTTTAGATGAAGAAATAAAAAGTTTAAAAGAAATGGAGAACGATCCAGAATATGCTGAAATTGCGGCTTCCGAACTTGCTGATGCTTTAGAAAAACAAAAAAATATAGAAAGTGAACTACAAATACTTTTAATTCCTAAAGATGAAAATGATGGAAAAAATATTATCATGGAAATAAGAGGTGCCGCTGGAGGAGATGAAGCAAATATTTTTGCTGGTGATTTATTTAGAATGTATTCTAAATATGCAGAACATAATAATTGGAAAATAGAAATAACAAATGCTACTGAAGGGTCTAGTGGGGGATATTCTCAAATTGAGTTTGCTATTAAAGGAGAAAATGTTTATTCTAAATTAAAGTTTGAAAGTGGTTCTCATAGAGTACAAAGAGTTCCAGAAACAGAAACTCAAGGTAGAATTCATACATCTACTGCAACAGTTTTAGTTATGCCAGAAGCAGAAGACTTAGATTTTGAATTAGATATGAATGAAATAAGGATAGATATTACAAGAAGCAGTGGTTGTGGAGGCCAAGGAGTAAATACTACTGATTCTGCAGTGCGTTTAACTCATATTCCTACAGGAATAATCGTTTATTCTCAAACAGAAAGAAGTCAAATCAAAAATAAAGAAAAGGCTTTGCAAATAATGAAAACGCGTCTTTATAATAAAAAGTTAGAAGAACAACAAGAAAAAGAAGGAACTGAAAGAAGAAATAAAATAGGAACTGGAGATCGCTCGGAAAAAATAAGAACATATAATTATCCTCAAAATAGAGTAACAGATCATCGTATTAATTTTAGTATAATGGAATTAGACCGAGTAATGGAAGGACATTTAGAAGCAATTATAGAAGCTTTAATCACAGAAGATCAAAGAAGAAAACTAGAAGGCGAATAATGAATGCTACAGAAAAATTAGTAGAAGAAAAAGTAAAAAATAAAAATAAATTAAAAAAGTTGAAAGATAAAAAATATCCTTTTCAATATATTTTAGGTAATGTTGATTTTTATGGCTATCAATTTTTAGTGAATGAACATGTTTTAATTCCTCGATTCGAGACAGAAGGATTAATTGAAAAAACTTTACTTTATTTAAAAAAATTAAAATTAAAGACTCCTGATATTTTAGATTTAGGGACAGGGAGCGGTTCTATTGCTATTACTTTATCAAAAAAAATAGAGGCAAACAGTATAGATGCTTTAGATATTAGTTATAAAGCAATTAAACTTGCTAAGAAAAATAATAAATTAAATAATTCACAAGTAAATTTTTTTAGAAAAGATTTAACAAAATATAAGACAAATAAAAAATATGATTTAATTATTAGTAATCCTCCTTACCTAACAGACAAAGATGAAGTAGATGAAAGTATTAAGTATGAACCTAAAAAAGCTTTGTATGCTAAAGATGAAGGTTTATACTTTTATAAATATATTATTGAATTTTATAAAAGAAATTTAAAGAAAAAATCCATGCTCGCTTTTGAAATTGGTAATAGACAAGGAGATGCTTTAAAAAATTATGCTAAATTATATTATCCTAAGGCAAAAATAATAGTAGAACAAGATTTAAGCAAAAGAGATAGATATCTTTTTATAATTAATGAATAAAAAATAAATACACTAACCAATATTAATTTAGAAAGGTAGTGTTTTTTATTAAAAAAATAGTTATTATTTTCGCTGTAATTATTTTTTGTTTAGTTATTAGTAAACAACAAGAAACCGTTAAGATTCCTATTGACTCGATTCGTATTAGAATAATTGCAAATAGTAATAGTATTGAAGATCAAAATACTAAAATAAAAGTAAAAAATGACATAGAAAAAAAATTATATGATTTGACTGAAAAAAGTCAAAGTTTAGAAGAAACTAGAAAAATTATAAATGATAATCTAACAAATATTGATAAAACTGTACAACACACTTTAGAAGAAAATTCAATAAAAACGGATTATTCTATTAAATATGGATTAAATTATTTTCCTTCGAAAGAATATAAAGGAACAGAATATAGTGAAGGTAATTATGAATCATTAGTAATTACTTTAGGTAGTGGTAAGGGAGATAATTGGTGGTGTGTTTTATTTCCACCTCTTTGTTTAATAGATTATCAAGAAAACGATAAAAATAATATTGAATATAAATTTATAGTAAAAGAAATTATTGAGCATTTTATGTAAAGTCCTTAATACAATTAAATAGGAGGATTTATGAAATATTTTAGTATACTCTTATTGATTGCAATAGGATTAAGCATGGATGCTTTTTCACTTGCCCTAGGATTTGGCACTCTTAATTTTAGTAAAAATCAAAGTCTTAAAATAAGTATAACAGTTGGTATTTTTCACTTTTTTATGCCACTAATAGGTTTATTGATAGGAAATTTTTTAATTTTTTCCCTTCATTTTAATCCACATTTTGTAATGGGCGTTATTCTTTTATTTATTTCATTAGAAATGTTAATTGAACTTATAAAAAATGAAGAAAGCAAATTATCTACAAATATTATAGGTTTGATACTTTTTTCTTTAAGTGTTAGTCTAGATGCTTTTTCCACAGGAATTGGCCTAAATGCTATTACTAATAATTATTTATTAGCCAGTTTTATTTTTTCTATTGTAAGTTTTTCTTTTACTTTTTTAGGTTTAATTTTAGGAAAATATTCCACAAGATTTTTAGGAAAGTATGCTAGAATTTTAGGAATAATTCTTTTAGGCTTTATTGCAATTGTCAATTTATGTAAAATAACTTAGATTTTTCTTCATTTAAAAAGGAATTATTCTATAATAAAATTGAGTAAGTCTAATATAAAAGGAGGTTTAACATGAAAAAATTAATAATTGAAGGAGGAAATACTCTAACGGGTACTATTAAAATAAGTGGAGCAAAAAATAGTGTAGTCGCTTTAATACCTGCAGCAATGTTAACTAATGGAGTAGTTCATATTGATAATGTTCCCAATATTTCAGATGTAAAAAAATTAATTGAAATGATTAAAATTCTAGGGGCAAAAGTAAGTTTTGAAAAAGATACATTAATTATTGATAATAGAGATAGTAAAAACACTGAAATACCTGCGGAGTATGCTAATAGTATAAGAGCATCTTATTATTTTATGGGAGTTCTTCTTTCTAAATATAAAAAAGCAAAAATTTCTTATCCTGGAGGATGTGTTATAGGTAGTCGACCTATTGATTTTCATTTAAATGGTTTTAAAAAATTAGGTGCACATATAGAAATAAAAGATAATACCTATACTATAACCGCAGATAAATTAGTAGGAACAGATATATTTTTAGATTTTGCTAGTGTAGGTGCGACAATTAATTTAATGTTTGCTGCGATCTATGCCGAAGGTACTACCAAAATATTTAATGCAGCTAAAGAGCCAGAAATAGTTAACATTACTTCAACAACACCATTTTTTAGTTCTTTTACTCCCCT
>CANQNA010000007.1 GCA_947625005.1 uncultured Bacilli bacterium | reverse complement strand
ATTATATGTCTTTTTAATACAACAAATTAAATTTACATGTTGTATTTTTTTTGTTATACTTAATAATGGATGTGGAATTAATGTTACAGAAATTAAAAAAAATAGATATCATAGTTTTATTAATTATATTAATGCCAATTATAGATGTTTTAAATACCATAACAGGGTTTAGTTTATCCTTAGTTTATAGGGGAATATTTTTAATTATTTTATTATGTTTATTTCTTTTTAAAAATAAATGTAAAATAAAAAAAACATTATTAATTTTTCTTGCTATTTTAGGGGTATTTTCTATAATTTTTCTTTTTCATTATTATTTAATAAATAATACTTTTAATTTTACTAAAGAAGTGACGTCATTAGTAAAATTTTTGTATTTGCCTATTTTAGTTATATGTTTAGTAAGTTATTTTTACGATAAAAAATATCCCTTATCTAAAATAATATTTTTGTTAATATCAATATATATAATATCTTTAATTTTACCATCTATTTTAGGATTTGCCGTTAAGAGTTATGGTTATGGAAAAAAGGGATTTTCTGGGCTATTTTATGCTCCAAATGAAGTTGGTGCTATATTAGCAATTATGTCACCATATGCTATATTTTATAGTATAAAAGATAAACACAAAATATTAAATTTTATAATAACATTGTTATTTATAGTTTCTTGTTTTCTTATAGGAACTAAAACACCAGTTATAGGACTTGCTGTTTCTTTAATAACTATATTAGTTGTTTCTTTAATAAGAAAATGTTTGTTTCATAAAGGTTCTCAAAATCTATTAATAAGTATAAGTCTTATAATTATTACCATAATAATATATAATTTTTCTTATTTAAAATTTAATATTAATTATCAAGGTGACTGGTATGAAAATAATTCTTCTAATAATCTTGTTATTGAATTTGATGAAAATAAAAATTTATATGATGCGGAATTATTAAATGAAAACAATCATCTTATAAACTTTCCAAGTGTTGATAAAGAAACGAACATTACTGTGACTGATAATAAAATACTTAATATGGTTTTTAGTAGTCGAAATGTTTTTATGCTTCAAAATTTTCAACATTTTCAAACTTCATCTTTAGCAAAAAAAATATTTGGCTTATCTTTATGGGGTATTTCTGATAAAAACATAGGTCAGTTATCTGAATTAGATTTCATTGACATTTTAATTAATTACGGTATAATCGGCTTTCTAGTTTTAGGACTATATTTAATCATTTTGTTGGTTATTTTCTTTATTAAATTCTTTGCTAAATTTAAGGCTAATTTATTAAATGACAAGATAATTACTACATTTTTAAGTTTTTTAATTTCATTTTTAATTGCATTAACAGCAGGTCATGTTTTAGGAGCACCTGCAGTTAGTACTCTTTTTGCTTTGTCAATAGTTTATTTAATAAAAGAATTTAATTTTACTAAAGAAAATAAAAAAATTAATAAATTTTTATTTATTATAATAATATTTTGTTTTATTAGTTCCATAGTATTTTTAACTTTAAACTATAAAAGCGATCAAGTGATTTTGAATTTAAGTGAAGATGGTATATCCTTAAAAAATAATTTCAAAATATTAGAAAAAGAAACAATTAGTTATGATTTAGTAACTGACGAATTAACTTATTATGCTTTTAATAATAATCCTGATTTTAAAATCATTTCTGTCAAGAGATGTATACCAAATAATACAAATGTTATCTTTTTATCTTTTATTAATAATAAGGATAAAAAGATAAAAATAAATTTAAATATTAACGACAAAATAACTAATCATGTGCAAAATCAAAATAGTCTTTTAGCAACAGGATCAAAGAACATTTTAATATCCGATACATATTATTATAATTACAAATTAGAAAATGTTGTAACTTTTAATAATTATACTATTAAAAATAAATTAGAAGAAAGAAAAGATTATAAAATTAATAATGACGTAATTGAAAAAACTTTATCTATTGAACCAAATTCTTCAGCGGATACCTATGTTATTTACTCTTCTGAACCTTTAATTAATAAAGATGAAAGTATACCTTGGTTATCTTATTTTGGAGAATATAATAACACTACTAGTAATGATAATATTTACATAAGAGACCTAAGAGATTTAAATAATAACTATAGTATGAGTGCATTTAATAATATTTTAAATTATAGTTATTTAATTAATTTATATAAATATAGCAATAAACAAAATAGTCTATGGTATAAAGACTATATAGATACTAATCTAAATAATCAAAGATATAATAATATCTATTTAGATATGTCACAATTGTATTCAATTTATAACAATTTAGAAACAATAAATGCAGATTTGTCTAAACAATTATATAAAGATTTTTCTAAAATAATATTAAATGAATTTAGCAATAAAAATTTCTATAATACTAAAAACGGAATTATTTTTAATCAATTTGACATGACTTTTAAAAATCAAGTATCTTTATTAAATATTTTGTTAAAATATTATTATTATGAAAACGATAATCAAATTAAAAATATTATAAATAAACTTATAAATGAAATTACTTATGATAAATGGTTGGACAGCAATGTTATTCATGAATATTTTAATTCAAAGAATAAACTTGTTGGAGAATTAAAAGATTATAGTTTTATAACAGATCTTATAGACTTAGATAAAAATTTAAGACTCAATAATATAGAAAATACTCAAGTAAAAAGATTTATTTTAAACCTATATAATTCATATAAAGCAGAAATTGATCGTGATATTTTAAATAAATTAATTGAGGGAGGATACATCTAATGAAACAAATAGCCATTGGTATTATGAGAAGCCAAAGCTTAAGGATTAGATATATTTTTTATCAAAAATTTAGAAAATAATAAAGGATTAAAAGGATCTATGAACTTGTCAATAAAAAGTAGACAATAAAAAGATTCTATAATAATATAAAATTTATTTTAAAAATAAGAAAATTAAAAAAATGAATAAAGGAGCCAATATGAAAAAGTTTGATTTAAAAAAAGTTTTTATATATGTTAGTTTAATTGCTTTATTATTTATTTTTTTATTACAGTTTTTTAATATTTATGCACTAATTTTGGGTTTAATATTAATTTTTATATTATATATATGTAATAAAAATATCCCTAAATTTGCTTTAATATTATTTATTCTAATGTTTTTAATTCGTTTAGGAATAATTTTAATTGTTAAAACTCCAGTTGTTTCAGACTTTCAAATAATATTAAATGCCACATTAAATTTATTAAAGCATCATAACATTATGAATTCTGAAATTTATTTTTGGAGATATGGTTATCAAACGGGACAAGTATTGTACCAGTTTGGATTATTAAAAATTTTTAATTCTATAACATTTTTAAAAATTGTCAACTGTTTGTTTTCTAGTTTGAATTGTGTTCTTATATACTTAATTGCTAAAGAATTTGTTTCTCAAAAGAGTGCTCAAAAAGCCTCTATACTTTATGGCTTTTTAGCTTTTCCTATGTTTTATAACACTGTTTTGTCTAATCAAATTCCTGGCTCAACTTTCTTTTATTTAGGTATATATATTCTGTTAAAAAATAAAAATTCTTTAATCAATTATGTATTAGCAGCTATATGTTTATTTTTGGGAAATTTTTTAAGAAATGAGGGAATTGTCTTTATTTGTGCTATTATTGGTTTGTATATTTTTTATATTATATCCAAAAAAGCAGATAAAAAATTACATATAGGCATGATTTTGTTGGTTCTTAGTTATTTTTTACTAAATATAGGTGTAAGTAGTGTTATTAAGTTTTCTCACATCAATAATGAAGGTTTATCTAATAACTATGTTGAATATAAATTTTTATTAGGATCAAATTATAGTACATGTGGTGGATATACAAATGCAGATGGAATATATATGAAATCGAAAGAAACAGCTCAAAAAGAAATAGTTAACAGAATTAAAAAACTTGGTATTAGAGGTTCAGTTGAATTAATTGGTTGCAAGTCTAAGAAAACTTGGTCTGGAGGAGATTTATATTGGACATTTTTAAATGTTGATACAAAAAATCACAATATTTTGGGACTGAATTTAACAACTGAAGATTTGCAAATTATACTAAATTCTTTTAACAAATTAATTTATTACATTGCATTTTTATTGATGATTTATGGATTATTTAAAACAGTTAAGAAAAAAGAATATGACATAAGAATTTTGTTATTTATAAATATTTTAGCAATCAATTTTATTGTATATTCTTTAATAGAAGTTCAAAGTCGATATATTTATCTTCTTCAAATATCTATATTTATTTTGGCAAGTTTAGGATTTGAAGAATTAAATAAAAAAATTCCTGCTAGAGCAAAGCTTGACAATAAAAATGCTATTAAAGAGAAAATATGAAAAACAAATCAAGGAGGTTTGAAATGTCAAAAATATTATATGTTGTTATACCGTGTTATAATGAAGAAGAAGTTTTACCAGAAACTTCAAAACAATTAAAAACTAAAATAGAAAAATTAATAAAAAGTAAAAAAATTTCTGAAAAAAGTAAAATAATGTTTGTAGATGATGGTTCAAAAGATCAAACATGGAATATTATAGAAAATTTAACAAAAGATAAAATATTTTCTGGAGTGAAATTATCACGCAATAAGGGACATCAGAATGCTTTATTAGCAGGCCTATTAACTGCTAAAAAATATGCTGATATAACTATATCTATGGATGCCGATTTACAAGATGACATAAATGTCATTGATAAAATGTTAGAAGAATATCAAAAAGGAAACGAAGTAGTTTATGGAGTTCGTTGTTCACGTAAAAAAGATAGTTTCTTTAAAAGATTTACTGCTCAATCATTCTATAAATTAATGAAGATGTTAGGAGTAGATATAGTTTATAATCATGCTGATTGTAGGTTAATGGATCAAAACGCTTTAGAAGGATTGTCTCAATTTAAAGAGGTAAATTTATTTTTAAGAGGGATAGTTCCACAAATTGGTTATAAAAGTTCAATAGTTTATTATGAACGTAATGCTAGATTTGCTGGTGAATCAAAATATCCTTTAAAAAAGATGCTTTCTTTTGCTTTTGATGGCATTACTTCTTTTAGTATAAGACCTTTAAGAATGATTTTTAGTACGGGTATAATAATACTTATCATAAGTATTATTATTATGATTTATTCATTAATCATGAAATTTTTAGGAAATACTGTGGATGGGTGGACATTTATTGTTATATCTATTTGGTTTTTGGGTGGTTTGCAAATGATTTCTATTGGCATTTTAGGAGAATATATAGGTAAAACCTATTATGAAACTAAACAAAGACCAAAATTCATTATTGAAAAAGAAATATAAATTGAGGTTTAATAAAAGTAAAATATTATGATTTATTTATTATCAGTTGTTTTCATATTTTAATAAAAATATAAAAATAAAACGACAAAAACTATTTAAAATAATTAGCAATAATGATACAATATTATTGCTAATATTTTTTGGCCCATTGGTGAAATGGTTAACACATAGCCCTCTCAAGGCTACATTCATGGGTTCAAATCCCATATGGGTCACCATGTAAATAACGTAAAACGTTTATATAAATGAGGTACACTTCTCTAGTGTGCCTTTTGTTCAAAGAAAGGACATTATGAAAGATATTTTAGAAATATTTTATAAATCTATCATTCCTGAAGCTTCACAAGGTACTATTAATTGCTATTTTTGTTTTAATATGCCATTTTCTACAATTATTTCTGAATTTAATAGTACAACTTTTTGTTCTTTTACTGATTCTGAACTTTTAATTCCAACTCTAGAAATAAAAAACAAAAAAGAATTTGATTCTTTACTTAAAGAATATGTTAATCTTGCACTAGAATTTTATGACAATGATAATTTTCCTCCAGAAATATTAGATGATAAAATGTTTGATACAACTTTCTTTATTTGTAAAGAAAAAATGATAATGTCTTTATTATGGTCTAATGCTACTATAGAAGATTTTAAAAATCCTAATTTATATTTAAAGAAGAGAATAGACTTTTTAAAAAATTATAATTATAATTCAATAAATCTAGGATATAGTAATATTTTAAAAGGTAATCTAGAAATCACTATAAAGAAAGATTCAATTATGAACGAAGCTCCTTCACTGTTTCTTTTAAAGCTTTTAAATAAAGATTCTCAAGAATTTATTTTTCCTCATATTAAATTTGGTATATCTAATAACACAATTTATATTTATTCTATGCAAAATCCTAAAATTAAAAATTCTAATGAATATTCTAAAAGTGTTAATAGAGTACTTTATAAAATTGGAGAAGGCTTTGATGCAACTCAGGATAATTATGAAAGATTTTTAGAAGGTAATTTAAAAGATATAACACCTAGTTTTTTAGTCGCTTTAAATATTTTCTTATCTTATTTTTCTCATATAGGTTATTCTAATTTTATTGTTTCTAATTTTTTAATTGAGAGATGGAATGCGAAAACTATGGCAATAAAGAAAAAAGCTCAAGTTTATCAATATAAGGAAAAAGAAGTAGAATTAGAAAAACAAGAAATAATTTGGCATAATTTAATAGAAAAATTAATTAGAACTGTCTACCGTCTAAAACATCATCAAAAATCTATCCAAATTATAGAAGAACCATTTACAGTTGATTCTAATCTTCATTTTCTTTTTGATAATAATAGTAATTATAATAATACACTCTTAGAAGAGACAAGTAATCTGGCAAGCAGTAAAGAAACTGATAAAAAGCTTTAGTCTTTGATTTACAAAAGTTTAAAATTATAATATAATTTATTTGTTTAAGGAAGTGGGATTATGACAAACAAAGACTTAGCAGAGGTAATTTTTCCTAATATTACACATGATATAACTTTTTATGAAAATAAATATCCAAAAAGAAATTTAGAAAATGATGCAAAAGTAACGCGTTTTGCTCCTTCTCCTACAGGTTTTGTTCATATTGGTAATTTTTTAGGCGTATTAATTGATTATTTTTTAGCAAAAACTAGTAATGGGGTATTTTACTTAAGAAATGAAGATACTGATACTAAAAGAGAAGTTGATACTGCTGTAGATAAAATAATGGATGTTTTAAATTATGTTGAATTTCTTCCACAAGAATATGAATATAAAGATAAAGTTGTAGGGAATTATGGACCTTATATTCAAAGTGAACGAATTGAAATTTATCATACTTTTATTAAACATTTAATAGAAATAGGCAGAGCCTATCCTTGCTTTTGTTCTTCTGAAGAATTAGATTTAATGCGTAAAAGACAAGAGGCTAAAAAATCTCGTTTAGGTTATTATGGAGGTTGGGCAAAATGTCGCGACTTATCTAATGAAGAAAGAATTAAGCGAATTAAAAATGGTGAAGAATATGTTATTCGTTTTAAATCAATGGGCAATTTTAATCGTAAATTTCAATTTGATGATTTAGTTACTGGAACAATAGAATTTCCTGAAAATGATTTAGATATAATTATTATGAAATCAGGAGATTTATTACCTACTTATCATTTCGCTCATGTAGTAGATGACCATTTAATGCGTACAACTCATGTAGTAAGAGGACAAGAATGGTTATCAAGTGTTCCTATCCATATTGAATTATTCAAAGCATTTGACTTTGAACCACCAAAATATATTCATAATGTTCTTTTATTAAAACAAGAAGATGGTATAAGAAGAAAAATTAGTAAAAGAAAAGATCCTGAAGCTTTAATGGGTTATTATATTGATAAAGGTTATCCTAAAGAAGCAGTAATTGAGTCTTTAATGACTATTTTAAATAGTAATTATGAAGAATGGAGAACTGCAAATCCTGATGCAAGTTATCTTGAATTTGATTTTAATCCTAAAAAAATGAGTACAAGTGGAGCATTATATGATTTAGATAAATTAGATAATATTTCTAAAAATTATCTTAGTAAATTATCTGCTAAAGAAATATATGAAAATTTATTAAAATATACAGAAATCTATAACCCAGAGTTTAATTCTATTCTAAAAAAATATAAAGATTATTCTATACAAATATTAAATATTGAAAGAGAACAAAAGAAACCTCGTAAAGATTTTGCTACCTACAGTGATATTCTCCCTCATATTTGGTATATGTTTGATGAATATTTTGATACATATGAAAAAAATTATGAATATCAAAATATAACAGATAAAGAAGAAATTAAAAATATTTTATTGAACTATTTAGAAATTTATTCTGTAGATGATGATAAAGATACTTGGTTTAATAAAATTAAAGAATTATGTGATAAATTAGGATACGCTAGTAATATGAAAGAATATAAGCAAAATCCTGAAAATTTTAAAGGTAATATTGCAGATGTTTCTACTGTTTTAAGAGTGTCATTAACCACAAAACATCAAACACCTGATTTATATGAAATTATGAGATTATTAGGTAAAGAGAAAATAGAAGAGCGATATAAAAAAATATGTGGATAAATATATACTTATCCACATTTTTCATGGAGGTAAAGAATGAAAAAAATAGAACTTCTTGTTCCAGTTGGAAATAAGGAAATGCTTTTAGCAGCAATTCATAATGGAGCCGATGCAGTTTATTTAAGTGGAAAAAATTTTGGTGCCCGTGCTTATGCAACAAATTTTACTAATGAAGAATTAAAAGAGGCTATTAATTTTTCTCACCTTTATGGAGTTAAAGTATATGTAACTGTTAATACTTTAATTAAAGAAACCGAAATAAATCAAGTTTTAGAATATGCAACCTTTTTGCACAAAATTGGCGTAGATGCTTTGATTATGCAAGATTTAGGTTTAATTAACTTAATTCATCAAGTTTTACCAAATTTAGAGATTCATGCTTCCACTCAATGTCATACAACTAATGATGCTTCTTTAGAATTTTTAAAAAAAATAGGATGCAAAAGAGCAGTTTTAGCAAGAGAAATGACTTTAACTGAAATTAAAAATTTAACTTGTGATATTGAAAGAGAAATCTTTATTCATGGAGCCTTATGTATTAGTTATTCAGGAGAATGTCTTTTTAGTAGTTATGTTTTAAATCGAAGTGGTAATAGAGGAGAATGTGCTGGAATGTGTCGTTTACCTTATGAAGCTTATGATGAAAATAAAAAAATAGAAACAAAAGGAAAATATCTGCTAAGTCCTAAAGAACTTTGTACTATTCCTAGATTAAAAGATATTTTAAACTTAAATATTCATTCTCTTAAGATAGAAGGTAGAATGAAAAGCCCTTTATACGTTGCCTATACTACTAAATTATATCGTAAATATATAGATGCTTTTTATAACAATGAAGATATGACTCCAACAGAAGAAGAAATTAAAATATTAAAGGTCCTTTACAATAGAGAATTTACTCTAGGACATTTATTTGAAGAACAAAATTTAATAAATTCTAAAAGTCCAAATCATATAGGTTATAAAATAGGAAAAGTTAAATCTTTTAACGAAAAGAAAATTCAAATTTTACTTTCTCAAAATGTTAAACAAGGAGATGCTATCAAATTTCTTAATAATAATTTAGGTATGTATTTAAACTTTATATATGATGAAAATAATCGATTAATTAATCAAGGATTAAAAGATCATATAATTTATTTAGATAATAAAATCCATCTTAATTCTTTAGATGATGTTTATCTTACATATGATTCATCTTTAGAAAGTATCTTAAATAATAAGAAAAAGATTCCCATAGAGTTTTTAGTTAAAGCTAAAATAAATGAACCATTAGAAATTACTATAAGTGATTATACTAATAAAATAACTTTATCTTCAGACTTAGTTGAATCTGCTCAAAATAACCCAACGAATAAAGAGGTAATAAAAGAAAAATTAAATAAAACTAAAGATACTCCTCTTGTAGTAGAGAATATAAAATTTGAACTTAGTCAAAATATCTTTATTCGAATGACAACTTTAAATAATTTAAGAAGAGAACTGATTGAAAAACTTATTGTTAGAAGAACAGAAGTAAATAATACTATAGAAATAAAAACATTTAATAAGACAAAATCTCTTTCTAAAGTAGAATTTCAAGAAATAAAAATTATTCACACTGAAAAACAATATGAAAAAAATCCAACTATTTGTTTTTATACAGAAAATTATACTCTTTATAATAAATTTAAAGAAAATAAAAACATTTATTTAATCCTTCCTCGAGTGAGCAGAAATATTAAATATAAAAACGAATATTTAGTTGTTAACAATACTGCAGATTTATTTTTAAATTATCAAGAAAATACTATTCATACAGGGATTTATATGAATGTTTATAACTCATATACTATAGATTTATTGCAACAGTATAATGTGAGTGTTATTTGTATTTCTCCTGAAATTAAAGATTTGGAAACATTTGAGAATCTTTCTAATATTAGTTATTTTGATTCCGGTATTTTGGAGTTAATGATTATTAAAAATAATATTTTCCCTCAAAAAACTAAAGAACCAATTTTAGTTGATCGTAATAAGGAAAAATACTTATTTTTAAAGAAAAACAATTATTTTGCGCTTGCAAAATTTGTAAAATGTCGTCATAATAAAGACAGAATAAAATTAATTAGAATAAAAGAGGAGTTGGAGTAGTTTATGATTAAATACATTATTATTGATGATGAAGATAAAGATATAGAACGTGTTGAAAAAGTCATTAATAAAATTGCTTTCAAAACAGAAAGTGAATATGACATTAGAAAATTTAACAAATATAATAAAGAATTAGAAAAAGAAATTAATGATAATTCAGTAGCAAAAGTTTATATCATTGATATACAATTAGACAAACATAAATCTGGATTGGATATTGCAAGGCAAATAAGAGAAACTGATTGGGATAGTGAAATAATTATTATCACTAATCATGATAGAATGTTTGAAACTGTATATAAAACAATTTATAAGGTATTCAAGTTCATTGAAAAATTTGATAATATGGACACTAGATTAGAAGAGGCGCTAAAAGTTATTATTAGAAAAACAGATGATAAGAAAAAATTTATTTATGTAAATAATAAAATATCACTTCAGATATATTTAAAAGACATTATGTATATTTATAGAGATACTATAGAAAGAAAATTAATAATTGTTACGACAAATAATAAATATCATGTCAATATGACTATTAAAGATATTTTAACCAAATTAGATTCTAGATTTATTCAAAGACATAGAGCATGTATTGCTAATGATGAAAGAGTAAGAGTTTATCATTGGAATGAAGGATATTTTGAATTAGATAATAATGAGAAAGTATACATGCTTTCAAAAAGTTTTAGAAGGGATGATGAAAAATGACATTTGGGACTTTAGTTATTTATTATGTATTAGCAGTAGCAGTAAATTTTATAATGTTAAAAATTTATGAAAAATATTCTGATCATAAACTAAAAATAACTTGGAAAAATTTTAGCATAGTTTTATTAATTACTTTAATTTCATTTTCAAATAATTTATTTTCATATATATTTTTTAAAATTATTTTGTCCGCATTGTTATCTTTTCTAATGTTTAAATTTATATTTAACGATAATATTAAATCAACTTTATATTATACAATTATAATTGAAATTACCTTGAATATCTTAGATTTAGTTTTATCTTTCTTTTTGCCAACTTATATTAAAAATTTAGAAATTTTAAATCATAGCATATTCTTTAAAATAGGTTATTCTTTAAGTGTTAATTTTATTTTATTTATAATAATAGCAAATAGATATGTAGTAAATTTTTTTAAAAAATTAAAACAGTCTTCTAAAAATTATAAAATATTATATTTTATAGGTTTTTTTGAATTGATTATTTGTACAATATGGATAGTTTGTTCTTACCAGAATACATATAATAAACCATTACATATAATATTAAGTATTACTGAATTATCTATTTTGGCATTTATTATATTAATTTTAAAAAATAAATTTGATAGAAATATTTTAGAAATTAAGGATGAACAATTAAAACAAAATTTAGATTTATATACTAAGGTCGCTTTAGAATATAAAGAAATGAAACATAATTTAATGAATGATTTTTTAACAATTAAAACAAAATTAGCGAAAAAAGATCAAGAATTTATTAACGACATAATTAATAAATATAGATCTAGTTATGATTGGATAAATGACGTTACAGATATTCCAGAAGGTTTACAAGGGCTAGTCTTTTTAAAGAAAAATCAGGCAGAGTTAAAAAAGATTCATTTTAATTTAGAATATAACATTACTAAAAATGTCGAAGAAATATTTGCCATTAATCAAAATTTTAGATTATATGAGACACTTGGTATATTGTTTGATAATGCTATAGAAGCAGCCAGTGAAACAAAAGAAAAAATTATTAATGTATTATTTTCTTATCAAAAAAATATATTGAAAATTAGCATCTTTAATACCTTTAATAATGACATTGATTTAGACAAAATAGGAACCAAAAACTATAGTACAAAAAATAGAGGGTCAGGTATTGGATTGAATTATTTGAGTAGGCAAAAAAATAAGTTTGAAATCAATCAAACTATAAGAAATAATATTTTTATTGCAGACATTATTTTAAAAAACAATAAGAAAAAAAGTAGCAAATAAATACTACTTTACAAAAATTTGTTAATTAATCTAATAATGATTCAGGACATTCTGGTTCATCATAAACTGCATTAATACTGAAATTACATGCAACATTTGATAAGCTTGCTCCAATAAAAGCTAATATGTTTGCTAACATTTTATTCCCTCCTTTCACTTGTTTAAATATATTTAAAACTATTTAAACCATTTGAAATTGTATTTTTGTTTAAATATTAAATAAGGAATTGGACAAATCATCATTAATTGAAAAATTAAAGCAAGTAACATAGAATTAATTATCAAATTATTCTTAATGAATAAAGAAATAATAAAGTAAATACTTACTAAAACTACAGAAGCGATTTTTAACCAAAATCGTTTTTTATTATTCCTCAAAGGTTTTTTAATAGAATCTTTAGGTGACATTATAAAAAATCCTATCATTAAACAAAAATATATTAAACAAATTGCAAGTTTAGGTAATATCAATATTTTCGCTAATAACGGAAGAAATAAAAATATTAATGTACTCATAATTAAACATTGAAAACTAGAATTTGCATGAAACCCAAAGGATATTGTTCGAATTGGAACATTAAAAGCTAGAAATAACAAAGTATATTTAGTAGTTCCCAAAATGAATGTTAATATAAATATGATTATTAACTTAGTAACAGTTAAATAAAAGCTTTCTAAACCATATTTTATTTCTGCTAATCTAGTTTCATCATATTTATTTAACTTCTTTACTTGTTTCATCCAAGAGTTTAATACTGCATTTTTAATTTTGATTACCTCACTTACAATAACATAATAACAAAAAAATTTTTTAAAAAAATGTCGTCTGTATGAAGACAAAATGTTTTTGCGTTAATCAAATAATATTGCAACTTATAAATGAAGTTATAAAAATATAAACTTAAAAAGTATACTTTTAAACAATATGTCGAAATTTGACGTCCTTTTTTGGTAGACTGAACAAGTCATTTTATGATAAGGTTGTATTGTAGTATTAGAATTAAAGGAAGGTGAGGTAAGTGAGAGGTAAAGTAAAGTGGTTTAATAATGACAAAGGCTACGGCTTTATAGAATATAGTGACTTAGAAGATATCTTTGTTCATTATTCTGCCATCAATAAAGACGGATACAAAACTTTAAAAGAAGGTTCTTTAGTAGATTTTAAACTTTTGGAAACTACTAAAGGCCTACAAGCCACTGATGTGACAGAAATTGAATTAACTACAGTATTGTAGTTTTTTTAATAACTTGTTATAATTCTTATAGGAGGATTGATTATGAAATTTAATATTAGAGGAGATAAAATAGAAGTAACTGATGCTATTAAAAGATATGTTGAAGAAAAACTTTCTAAACTAGATAAATATTTTAAAGAAGAAGTCGAAGTTAAGGTTTTAATAAAGGTTCGAAATAACTTAGAAGGATTGGAAGTAACAATTCCAACTACTAAATTTACTATTCGAGCTGAAGCTGAAAATCAAGATTTATATACTGCAATTGATAAAGTAGAAGAAATCTTAGAAAGACAAATACGTAAACACAATACGAAAATTAGAGATAAATTTAAACATGAAACAGTTTCTGAATTTAACTTTGAAATAGACTTAGGTGATATTGAACAAAGTAACAGTAAGATTGTTAAAAGAAAAGAAATAGAAGTAAAACCTATGGATGAAGAAGAAGCAATTTTACAAATGGAATTATTAAATCATGATTTCTTTATGTTTAAAAATGTTGATGAAGAATGTATTTCAGTTGTTTACAAAAGAAAAGATGGAGAATACGGTATAATAAATTCCAAATAGTACAATAAATATGTCTAAGTAAGTAAAAAATTACGAAAGATTAAATTAAAATCACAAAAAGAGTACTAAATGCTCTTTTTTTATGGTACAATAAAAAGTACTGGGAGGAATTTAATATGGGAATATTAAAAAAATTATTTGACACAGAGTATAAAGAATTAAAAAGATTTATGGCTATTGCTGACAAAATAGAAGCTTTAAAAGAAGAATATCAGAAAAAAAGTGACAAAGAATTACGTGCTATGACTGATCAGTTTAAAGAAGAACTAGCAAAGGGAAAAACTTTAGATGATTTGATAGTTCCTGCTTTTGCTACTATAAGAGAAGCAGCCAAAAGAGTTATAGGAGAAGAACCTTTTTATGTTCAACTTTTAGGTGGTATTGCTATTCATTATGGTAATATAGCAGAAATGAAAACTGGTGAAGGTAAAACATTAACTACAATTTTACCGGCCTATCTTAATGCTTTAACAGGTAAAGGAGTACATGTTGTAACAGTTAATGAATACTTAACTGCACGTAATGCAGAATGGATGGGACCAATCTATAATTTTTTAGGAATTACTGTTGGAACAAACCTAAGAGAATTAAGCCCTAAAGAAAAACAAGAAGTTTATAATGCAGATATAACTTATTCAACTAATAATGAAATAGGATTTGACTACTTAAGAGATAATATGGTTCTTAGAAAAGAAGACAGAGTTCAAAGGCCTTTAAATTTTGTTATTATCGATGAAGTAGACTCAATTTTGATTGATGAAGCTCGTACACCATTAATTATTTCTGGAGGAAAATTTAATTCTGCTAATTTGTATGTTGAAGCAGATAAAGCAGTAAAAAAATTAAAAGAAGAAGATGACTACACAATTGATGAAAAAACCAAAACAGTTATCTTAACTGAAGAAGGAAGCAAAAAAATTGAAAAAGACTTTAAACTTGCTAACCTATATGATTCAGAAAACACTGCTCTTGTTCATCATATTAATCAAGCTTTAAAAGCTAATTATGGTATGAAATTAGATGTTGATTATGTAGTTAGTGAAGATGGTGCAATTATAATAGTTGATCAATTTACTGGACGTTTGATGCAAGGTAGACAATTCTCTGATGGATTACACCAAGCTATAGAAGCTAAAGAAAATGTAAAAATTAATGAAGAAACAAAAACTCTAGCTACTATAACATTCCAAAATTTATTTAGAATGTATAATAAAATTTCTGGTATGACAGGTACAGCAAAAACTGAAGAAGAAGAATTTAGAGATATTTATAACATGTATGTTATTGAAATACCAACTAATAAACCTTGCATAAGAGAAGATATGGCTGATTTTATGTATGCTACTATGGAAGGAAAATACAAAGCAATTGTTAATTTCATTAAACAAGTACATGAAACAGGGCAACCAATTTTAGTTGGTACAATATCAGTAGAAGCTAATGAATATTTAAGTAGCTTATTAAAAAAAGCTAAAATACCTCATGAAGTATTAAATGCTAAGAATCATGCAAGAGAAGCAGAAATTATTGCTAAAGCTGGTCAAAAAGGTGCGGTAACAATTGCAACTAATATGGCTGGTCGTGGAACTGATATTAAATTAGGTGAAGGCGTTGTAGAATTAGGTGGACTTTGTGTTATTGGAACAGAAAGACACGAAGCTCGTCGTATTGACAACCAATTACGTGGACGTTCTGGACGTCAAGGAGATCCAGGATATTCTCAATTCTTTGTTTCTTTTGAAGATGATTTAATGAGAAGATTTGGAACAGATAAAATTAAAAATATGGTCCAAATGTTAGGAGCAGATGATCAACAAATACGTTCAAAAATGTTTTCTAAAAGCATTGAAACTGCTCAAAAGAAAATTGAAGGAAATAACTATGACACTCGTAAACAATTACTAGATTATGATAATATAGTAAGTGAACAAAGAAAAATTATTTATGAAAGAAGAAATGAATTATTAGATTCTGAAGATGTTCATACAATTTGTATTGAAACTATTAAAGACTTTATTTATGATTTAGTAATGAGTCATGTTGAACCTGAAGGATATTTAACTGAAGATGATTTAGAGAACATTGCTGATCATTTAAATGCTAGTATCGTTAAATATAATAAAATAAAATTAGAAGATTTACAAAATAAAAAAGAAGAGGAAGTTATAGAATATTTAACTAATATTGTTTTAACTGATTATGATGAAAAAACTAAAGATGTTCCTCAAGAAATAATTAATGACTTTGAAAGACAAATTTCTTTAAGAGTAATTGATGAGGCATGGGTAAAACATATTAGTAGTATGGATCATTTAAGAGAAGGTATTGGATTAAGAGGATATGGTCAAACTAATCCACTTCAAGCTTATGCTTTAGAAGGTTTTGATATTTTTGATCAAATGTTAAATGATATAGATGAACGTATTGCTAACTTCTTAATCAAAATGCAAATTAAACAACAGGTTGTTCCAAAAGCATCACCTAAAGGAATTGCTAATGATGGAAAAGAAGCTTTAAAACCGACTCCAAAAAAAGCTAAGAAAAAGATTGGTCGTAATGACCCTTGCATATGTGGAAGTGGCAAAAAGTATAAAAATTGTTGTGGAAAGTAGTAGGTTTTATAAGGGTTTGTGAGGCATAGGGTTTTGAAAAAATCATAAAAAAACCCCAAAAACTATAAAAATGTGCTCAAAATGTGCACAAAAAATTCAATTTGTTTCCAAAAATGCCAAAAAATCCCGTAAATTCAAGGCTTTCCCAATGGGAACATTTTAATATTTGTCTGTTTTTTGAAGGAGTTTTATGGAAGAGTATAAGAAAAAATTAATAAAAGATTTTATATGGCTAAGAAGCAAAGTTAATTTTGACTTTATTTTTAATAAAGATCAATTTACTCATGATGATATTAAAAAATATTATAAAAAGACAAAATATTTATTATATAGATTAGCTGGTTCTAATGAAGGATATATGCATATCGACATTTCAGATGATGGTATACATAAAAATGGCCAAAATTATCAAACATACCATGTGAACAAAATAGATGAAATAATAAAACAAAATAATTTTAAAAATATACTTGAATTGGGATGTGGTCAAGGTGCAAATATGGCATATCTTGCTAAAAAAAATCCTAGCGTTAAATTTACAGGTATAGATTTGTATCCATCTTTAGATAAAAAAAATAGAAAATATAATATAAGTCTAATTGAAGGGGATTATCATAATTTAGAAAAAATAGAAAGCAACTCCATTGATTTTGTATATGCTATAGAAACATTATGCTATTCTACTAATAAAAATCAAATTTTTAAAGAAGTAAATAGAGTATTAAAAAAAGGCGGATTATTTATTATTTATGATGCCTATCTTAATAAACCTAGAGAGCAATTATCGGAAATAGAAGAAATAGGTGCAACTTTAGTTGAAAATGGATATTATTTAGATGAATTTGAATACATTGGTAATATTGATAAATACATTAAAAATAATAATTTTAGTATAGTAATTGCTGAAAATATGAAAAATAAAGTTATTAATCACTTATATGCATATCAAAATAGAATTAAAAAATATTTTAAATTCGGAATTTTTTTCAAATTATTTTGTAAAATTATTCCAAAAGAAGTTCTTGGTAATATAGTACCAATATATTTTATGGCCAACACAATTGAAATGGATTTATCAGTATATTATTGTCACATATTGAAAAAAGAAAAATAAATAAGAATATTGTAAGCGAATGATAACAATGTTCCCAATTTGTTCCCATTTTATGAAATATTTATAGTAAACATAGTACTATAAATAACGTAAATACTATTTGTTCCCAGACCTAAAATTCCTTGAAATACCGATAATAACGGTAATACTATAAATACCATATATACTCAAAAGTAGGGAGCTTGTGGAAGCGGAAAAAAATACAAAAATTGTTGTGGAAAGTAAGATAAAAAAATTTATTAGAACAAAGGTGTTAACAAGAAATAATATGTTGACACCTTTTAAAATTTAAATAGAAAATAGCACAAAAATTAAGATAATTATAGTAGAAAAATAAAATTATAATAGCCATTGATTAAAACTACCGATTGCGGTATAATAGTGTTAGAGGTGAATGCTATGGAATTTATGACTACAAAAGAAGCTGAAAAAAAATGGAATATTAGTGAAAGAAGAATTAGACAATTACTTAAAGATGGAAGAATAGAAGGTTCAGTCAAAAATGGAAATAGTTGGAATATCCCAATTGATGCCCTAAAACCAGTTGATAAAAGGATTATAAAACCTGATCACAATGATTTTATTATCAACTTACCAAATAACTTTTTTGATGAAGTAGACAATTTAAAAAAAGAACTTGATAATAAAAGACCTATACCAAAAGATACACTTAGAACTTTACAAGAAAAAATCAATTTGGAATGGACTTATAACAGTAATGGTATAGAAGGAAATACTTTAACGCTTAAAGAAACTCAAGTAGTTTTAGAAGGAATTACTGTTGGAGGTAAATCAATAAAGGAACACTTAGAAGCTATAAATCACGATCACGCAATTTTGTTTTTAAATGATTTAGTAAAGGATGATGACCCAATTACTGAGTGGAACATTAAAAATATACACACTCTTATATTAAAGGAAATTGATGATGAAAATGCTGGAAGATATAGAAGTGAAAATGTAACTATAAAAGGAGCAACTCATATTCCACCAGACTTTGTAAAAGTTCCTGAGTTAATGGAAAAATTAATTTTAAATTATAAAACTTGGAATAAATATCATCCAATAATTCAAGCTACGTTATTGCATGGTGAACTTGTTAAAATTCATCCTTTTGTTGATGGAAATGGAAGAACATCAAGATTAATTATGAATTTAGATTTAATGAAACATGGGTTTAACCCTGTAATTATAAAAAAAGAAAATAGACTACAATATTATGAAGCTTTAGATAAAGCTCATACAACGAAAGATTATACTGATTTTATTAAACTAATTACTAAATTAGAAATTGAAATGTTAAAATTTTATTTAAAATTGATTTAACATACAAAATCAGTATATTGATAACAAAAAATATTCTATATTGACTTTATGATTGTTATATCCTAATTGTAATTTATTGTTATTCATATTAGTAAGAAAAAAATAATTGTTTCAAGAAAGATAATTAATTAAAATACCGTGCAAAAAAATAATTAAAATCATATAATAGCATTGATTTAAAATAAAATTTCCAATATAATAATTTCAAGAGGTGAGATAATGAAAATATTCAAAAAGTTTATTTCAATGCTTTTATTAAGTGCTTTTGTGTTTAATGAATTTATCCCATTAATTCAAGCTGCAGAAATACTTGAGGGAAGTAACGAAGTAGTCGAGTCAGTTCAAAGTAATTTTGAAGCAACGGGTAATATTGAAGTAGAAACTCATTTTGTATTACCAATGCGTAATCGAAAAAGCGCTGATGTAACTTTTAAACTATTTGATAGTAATAATAATTTTATCGAAGTAAGTTTAAATGATGTTGCGAATGCTGCTGAAGGTTATTTTGTAAAAACTGATAAGTTAGGTAGTAACGAAAATGTTAAAATTAGTGCTACTAAAAGAAGAAAAACGGGGAAGACAGAAGATATCTTATCTGGTGAAAATGCTAATGAAAATATAGTATATTTTGCTTTAAATATTGATAATTTAAAGAAAGATACTTATAAATTAGAATTTAGTGGTAAAAATTTTGTTACTTACACAACAAATGTTACCTTAGATGATTATTCTAAAAGAGTAAATATTACTAATGAAAAAGGTATGTTTGCTATTGGTGATGTTAATGGTGATAATATTATTAATAATAATGATATTAATATAATGTTAAATGCTATTAAAAATAATAATAAAGAATATGATTTAAATTTAGATGATAAAGTTGATATTGCGGATTTAAATTATGTAACAGCTAATAAAAATAGTGAAGAAAAGAGTCCATCAATTACTAAAACAAGTGCTATATTAAATAGTGATAATATATCTTTTACTGTAAATAATAATGCTGTTGAAAGTGGTAACTTAAATGATATTTTCAATGATACAGAAAGCGCTGTAACATTAAAGAAAAATGGGGAAGATCCAATTGAGGTTACTATAAATTTAGCTGGAAGTGCCAATCAAGAAGAAGTATTAATGAGTGAAGTTAGAGTTAACTTTGGTTCAAATACTGAAAATACGCCAAAAGGAGCTAAGCTAAAAATTGAAACATCTTCTGGAGAAATAATTGAAAAACCAATAATTGAATCTATCAATAATGTGAATAATGATAATTCAGTTGTTCCATTTACCGCAGAAGAAGTAGAAGGTACTAAAGTTATAAAATTAGATGGCGAAGTTGCTGTTAAAAAAGTAACAATTATAATTACAGAAACTGGATCTAATAATTTAGCTGATATTGCTAAAGTTGAGTTTTTGAATAATGTTAAATTAGAAACAAAAGCTCCTGCTGATTTAGATAAACCAAAATATGTTGAAATTGATAATTCAGTTAGTGAACAACTTACAGTTAGTTTTCAAAACGTTCCAAATGTAACTGGTTATGAAATCAATATAGTAGGTCCAAAAATTAATTCAACATTCCAAACAACATTTACTAGTTTTACTATTGAAGACTTAGACAACTATAAAGAATATAAAATAAAGGTGCGTTCAGTAATTGATGAATGGTATAGTCCTTGGACTGATGAATGTATTGCTATCCCTCAAACTAAAAGTTTACCACCTGCTGTTGATATGGTAAATGCAACTCCTACAATTGGTGGTATAGATTTTTCTTGGAATGATATGATGGATACTCAAAGTTATAAACTATATTATCGTGTCCGTGGTACAGAAAAATGGACAGTTTTAGAAGTTAATACTAATAAATATAATTTAAGAGGTTTAGAATCTGGTGTAGAATATGAAGCTTATATAACTGGAGTTAATAAAAATGGTGAAGGAAGTCCATCTCAAACAGTTTTAGCTAAAACATTAGAATTAAAACCAACAATTTATCCAAAATATAACTTAATTAATACTTATAATAGTGAAACAGGAAAAACTGATCACATTAAAAGTGTTTCATATAAAATGGGTAAATCTTATGTAAAAGTAGGAGAAAAATTAACTAGTGGCGATGAATGGACAATGGTTGATGATAACCCAGAGTCTTATTGGGAATATGAACAATGGCAAATGAATGCTCATTCTAAAACGATGGATGCTCCATTATTCATCCTTGATCAAAAATATAAAATGAACGAATTTGTTATCACTGTTCCTGATAGTTATAAATATAGTTATAAAGCTGCGAATTTAAATGATGCTGTTGTTCATTATTGGACTGATGAAAATGATATAAGCGAGCAAAATCGTATTACAGTTCAAGCTAAAATCGAAGCGAAAAGAGATGAAAATAATCGAGTATATTATGTTTTAAAATTAGATGAACCAATTGAAACAAGTGCTTTGCAAATTGGTATAACAGTAAAAGATAATGGTCCATCTGTACAAATTGCTGAACTTAAATTTTATCATTATGACTCATTAGTTTCAGATGTAGCAAATCTTTTTGTCGATGATTTAAGAGTAGAATTGAAAAGTGATGTTACTATTGAAAAAATTAATGAACTAAAAGAAAGAGCAAATCAAAAAAATAATGGTGAATATAATCCTTATAGAGAATCAGTATTAAATGATTTAGAGTATGCTGAAAAAATATTAAATGATAAAAATTTAAATAAAGATATTATTACTTTAAATCCTAATATTTCTAATTTTTATAATAGTCATTTAAAATTTGCAATGACGATAAGTGATTATCAACCATTAGGAATTGCCGTTCGTGGTGGTGATCAAATTAATGTGTATGTTGGATCTACTACTGGTAAAGTTAATGCTGAGTTAGTATTTACTCAAAATTATGCTGAGGCCAGCACTTGGAATTCTAAATATACTTTAAAACCAGGTCAAAATATTATTGATGTGCCAAAAATTGGTGATGCTTCTGCAGAACGTGGTGGAAGTGTTTATGTTAGATATACATCTAAACCAGATGTTAATAATGTTATTAAAATTAGAGTAAGTGGTGGTACTAAAATACCTGTACTTGATACTTCATTACTTACAGATGCTGATGAGAAAAAAGCAACAATTAAAAATTATATAAATGATTTAGATTCATATGTTGGTAAGTTAAATGATATGTATACTGAATATTATCAAGACAAAAAATATCCACTTACATATGATAAAGAAACAAGCGCTCTTGGTGTAACTGAAATTGTTACTAAACATGGTTTATGGTCATTCTCAGCTGAGGCAGTTAAAGATGCAATTACAACTGGTTTAGATAATATAGATGAACAAGTAAATCGTTTATATGAATCAACTGAATCCTTTGATGAAATGATGGAAATGTTCTATCGTCATAAAGGCTTAAAAGAATTAACTAGTGAGGAAGCAAAAACTGAAAGTTATAATGCAATTCCAAAAGCAAGAATTAATATTCGTTATATGAGAATGTTTGCCGGTGCCTTTATGTATGCCGGAGGATATCATATTGGTATAGGTTATGGTTCTATTC
>CANQNA010000006.1 GCA_947625005.1 uncultured Bacilli bacterium | reverse complement strand
TTATTCCTATTATTATTTTCTTTTGCATTTTCTCTATTCTCCCTTATATATTCATTATACATTTACCCCCCCCCCCTTTGTCAATTTTTTCCATTAAAAAAACAAAAAGCACTAAAACTAGTGCATTTCGTTTATGATTCATCTAATATTTCTAACAGTTTATCTTCATTCCAAATTTCAATATCTAATTCTTTCGCTTTATCATATTTACTTCCCGGATTTTCTCCTACTATTACAACATCAGTATTTTTACTAACACTTTTAATAACTTCTCCTCCAAAGTTTTCAATAATAACTGATAATTCATCCCTTTTATATTTTTCTAAAGATCCTGTTAAAACAAATTTTTTATTTTTAAAATAATTATTTTCCCCAATTATTTCTCCTAAATATTTAAAGTTTACTCCTTTATCTTTTAAAGATTCAATTAACTTTAAATTATCTTCATTTTGAAAATAAGTATAAATATTTTTAGCAAGTATTGGTCCTAAATCTCTGATTTCTTCTATTTCTTCTTCACTTGCTTCCATTAAAGCATCTATTGTTAAGTATTTTTTAGCTAGTATTTTAGCTACCTTTTCTCCTACACCTTTTATTCCTAAACTAAATAATACTCTCTCTAACGAATTATTTTTGCTTTCTTCAATCGAATCTAAAAGTTTTTGAACACTTTTATTTCCAAAGCCTTCTAATTCAATTAGTTCTTCTCGAGAATTCTTTAAATCATAAATATCATTTATATTTTTAATAATATTCATATTATAAAAATCTTCTATTATTCTTTCTCCTAAACCATCTATATTCATACATTTTCGACTAACAAAATGAACCAAAGCTTCTATTTTTCTTGCTGGACAATGCTTATTTGGACAATAAGTTTGGGAATCCACTTTAACCAGTGAACTATCACAAATAGGACATTTTATAATCATTTTAAATGGTTGTTCCGTTCCTTTTCTTCTTTCCTTTAAAACTGCATCTACTCGAGGTATTACATCTCCCGCTTTAATAACAGATACTGTATCTCCTATTCTTATATCTTTTAAATTACAATAATCTTCATTATGCAAAGTTGCTCTACTAACTAAAGAACCCATTACCATAACTGGTTCCAAAACAGCATTAGGTGTAATTAAACCTGTTCTTCCTACAGTAAAAATAATATCTCTTAATAAAGTATAAGTTTCTTGAGCGGGAAATTTATAAGCAGTTGCCCATTTAGGATATCTTGCAGTATAACCCATTATATTTTGCTCTTTAATACTATTTAATTTTATTACTACACCATCTATATCATAAGGTAGAGATTCTCTAATTTGTCCTTTTTCTTCAATAAATTTTAAAACTTCTTCTACACTATTAACTAATCTATTATTAGGATTGGTTTTAAAACCTAATTTTTTTAAATATTCTAAAGCCTCAAAATGAGTATTTATTCCATAATCTAAAGGATTAGGAATATGATAAATAAACATATCTAAATTTCTTTTAGCCGCAACACTACTATCTAATTGTCTAATTGAACCTGCTGCTGCATTACGAGCATTCTTAAGTAAAGGTTCACCTTTTTTTTCTCTTTCTTTATTTAAATTTTCTAAAGTTTTTTTGCTCATAAATATTTCTCCACGAACCTCAATATCAATTTCTTCCGTCAATTTTAAAGGAAGAGTTTTAATGGTTAAAACATTATGAGTAATATCTTCTCCAACAACTCCATCTCCTCTAGTTGCTGCTCTAACAAATTTACCTTTTTCATATTTTAAAGAAACACTTAACCCATCTATTTTTAATTCACAAACATATTCAGGATTAATATTTTCTTTTTTAATTCGACTATCAAATAAATTTATTTCCTCTTCATTAAACACATCACTTAAACTCATCATTGGAATATCATGAGTAACTTTAACAAATTTATCTAAAATAGTCCCTCCTACTTTTTTAGTCGGAGAATCATCTCGTATATATTCAGGATGCTTTTCTTCAATTTCATAAATTTCTCTTAAATAATTATCATATTCTTGATCAGTAATAGTAGGATTATCTAAAACATGATATTCATAATTAGCTTGATTAACTATTTCTACTAATTCATTATATCTATCCATTTTTATCTCCATAAACTTTCTTGATATTCTTTACTCTCTATTAGTTTTGCTATTTTTTCTTTAACTGCTTCTAAATCACTTTTATAAGTCATTCCAATCCACAGATCATGAGTCGAAACATAACTTAATTCTACTTCTTTTTCTTTTATTTTATCATTAATAACAGTTGTTATTAAACATTCTCCTTCTTCCCAATTATTTTTATTTTCTAAAAACTTTTTAAACTCAGTTTCTAATATGGAGAAAATACTTTTATTAAACAAGTACAAATTCATAGAAACTAAAGAGCTTAAATCAGTTATAAATTCTTCTTTATTTTCTAAAGGTTTACAAACTAGTTTACCTGACTTTTCTTCTACACTAGATTCAATAATTTCTAAAACTTTATTATCTTTAACTTTACATACCCCTCTTTTAACTGCACCATTTTCACTTAGAGTAGCTTTTGCTTCATATAAAACTGCACTATATTTATTGTCTTTATCTAATTTTTTTAACTCATGATAAGCTTTTTTAAAAGCATCTTTTCCATAAAAATCATCAGCATTAATAACCGCAAAACTATCATCTATTTTATCTTTGGCACATAGTATTGCTTGCACAGTACCCCATGGTTTTTCTCTTTTTATATCAACTTTAATCGGAGTGTCTAAAACACTCTGAAAAGCATATTCCACTTTAATATGTTTTTTTATTCTCTTTCCTATAGTCTCTTCAAATGCATCTAAATTTTCTTTTTTTATTACAAAAACTACTTTAGTAAATCCTGCTTCAATTGCATCATGAATAGAATAATCTAAAATAATCTCTCCACTTGGACCAACAGGTTCTAATTGTTTTAATCCTCCAAATCGACTTCCCATTCCTGCCGCTAAAACTAATAGATTCATAAATTCCCTCCTATAATTTTTTCAAACTTTTATGATTTTTCATTAATTTTTTTACTCCAGTCTTAAAAGCGACTGTAACTAGACTACCATCAACACCAATAACAACACCATTGCCATAAACTTCATGAGTAACTAAATCTCCATTTTTAATATCATCATTATCTGTATTTGTATACATATCTTCTTTATTAATATTCATCTTTTCTTCTAAAATTTCATTTGTTTCAATTAAAGCAGAATCAATTTCTGAAATAAATCTACTTGGCATATTCATTTGGTCTTTTCCATATAACATACGTCTTTTAGCATTAGTTATATAAAGAATTTCTCGGGCTCTTGTAATACCTACATAACATAATCTTCTTTCTTCTTCTAAATTATCTTCCATTAAAGACATATTATGAGGGAATATTCCTTCTTCCATACCAATTAAGAAAACTACATCAAACTCTAAACCCTTTGCACTATGAATAGTCATTAAAGTAACTTCATCATTATCTTCTTGATGACTACTAATATCACTAATTAAAGAAATTTCTTCTAAAAAATCTCCTAAATTAACACAACCTGTTCTGTCTTCAAAAGATGCTGTAATACTTTTAAATTCTAGTAAATTATCTAATCTAAGTTCATTTTCTAAAGTTTTATCTTCTTCTAAACTCTTCTTCAAACCACTTTTTTCTAACACAGCATCAATTAATTCTGTTAAACTCATATTATTACTACAATCAACTAAATCTAAAATTAGATTTTTAAATTCTAACTCTTTTTTCGAAGATAAAGCATCAAACAAACTAATCCCTTGTTCACTGGCTAAATTTTCTAAATTTCTAATTGCGGTTTCTCCAATTCCTCTTTTAGGAACATTTATTATTCTTCTTAAGCTAACTTCATCATGATTATTATAAATTAATCTCAAATAGGAGATTAAATCTTTAATCTCTTTTCGATTATAAAAGTAATAACTACCTACTACTTTATAAGGAATACCTTTTTTTAAAAACATTTCTTCCACAATACGACTTTGCGCATTAGTTCGATAAAGAATTCCTATTTCACTTTTTTTATAACCTTGATCTAAAAGACTCTGAATTTCACTTATTATTAATGTAACTTCATGTTTTTCATCATAACTGCGTAAATATTTAATTTTAACTCCTTCCCCTTTTTTACTCCAAAGAGTTAAATCTTTTCTTTCTTGATTATTTTTAATAACACTATTTGCAGCATTTAAAATATTATTTGTACTTCGATAATTTTCCTCTAACTTAATTATAGTTGCCTCTTTATAATCATTTTCAAAATTAATGATATTTTTATAATCAGCCTGCCTAAAAGCATAAATACTTTGGTTAACATCCCCTACAACAAAAATATTACGATATTTTTCAGCAAGTAACTTTGATAATTTATATTGAACTGGATTAGTATCTTGATATTCGTCAATTAAAATATATTTATAACGATCTTGATAATATTCTAATATCTCTTTATTATTTTTAAATAACTCTACAGGTTTTAAGAGCAAATCATCAAAATCAACACTATTATTCTGTTTCATAATCAATTGATACTTTTCATAAACTTGAACTACTACTTTATCAATAGGTGTATTAAAAAACTTATCTAATTCTAACTGAGTTAACATCTGATTCTTTATAAAACTTATTTTATTTCTTATATAATAAGGACTATATTGTTTAGGATCTAAATTTTGATTTTTTAAAATTTTTTTAATAATACTTAAAACATCTTCTGTATCAATAATTGTAAAGTTTCGATCTAACCCTAAATTTTGGTAATTTTCTCTAATAATTCTTAATCCAAAAGAATGAAATGTTCCAATAAAACTTCGAACATCTCCAATCATTACATTAACTCTATCTCGCATTTCTTTAGCAGCTTTATTAGTAAAAGTAATTGCTAATATATTATAATCACTTATTCCATCTTCAATCAATTTGGCAATTCGCGTAGTCAAAACTTTAGTTTTACCACTACCGGCTCCAGCCATAACTAAACATGGTCCATCTTTAAAATTAACTGCTTCTAATTGTTGTTCATTTAATCCTTTTGTTTCCATATTTACCCTCTTAATAATTATACCAAAAACAAGAGCATTAAAAAAGACTTGAAAAATTATTTTTAAATATTATAATTTATCAAATCATCAACAGAATTATTTAAAATATAAACCAACATTTTATTATCTAATTTTGTAAAATTTTGTTTAACTAAATTAAGAGGTAGTAAAAACAAATCTATTCTACTATTAAAAACTTTAACAACATTTTCTACTCCTAATTCAAATAAATAATTTATTACATCTTTTACATTTTTTTTCATTAATTCTAAATTTTTAATAAGATTAATTTCATTATTTTTTACAATATTTTGAATGTCTTCTTCTCCAAAATTAAATTCTTTTAAATATTCTAACATCATGCTGCCTTCTTTCCACTTAATATATTAAATTCTTTACTACTATTATAATTTTGAGTAATAAAGAATCCTCTAATGCTTTCTAAAGCATTTTCTGGATTTACAAGAACCTCATCATCATACTGCATTTCTTTAATTTTTGCAAGTTTTGTCTCCAAATCTAAGTAACCTAAAACTTGAAAGCCTTTTCCTATTTTACATTTTCTTATATCAATACCAAATTTTGCCAGTAAATCAATATTTTTTTCTAATAGATAAGGATATCTAACTAAAATATTTCCACAATTTTCAATAATAGCATTTTTCAGTTCACCATAATCATTTAAAGATTTTAATAAATCATTTATATTTTCACTAATTAAAAGAATTGGTTTATTAATAATAATGTTTCTTACATCCAATCTATTATCACTAAGTATTTTAAAATTAGTCATAAATAATTCATAATTACCTGGTATATTACTAGTAGTATTTGTCATAAAAATAGAAGGTATACTTTCTATAGCCTTACCAAGACATCTAGTATCTACTTTACCATTATCTTTAAAACAATCAATTACAGATGAAATAAGTTTTTTATTGGAATACATTAAAATACTAACTATAATATTTGCATCATTTAATTTATTCAAAATTCTATTTTCTGGATTTTTAGAATTTTTAATAAACCTAGCAGTTTCCCCAATAGAATTAAAATTAGTCACTTTCTCCATTTCTTTTAAAATATTAGATTCTATATCTTTAAAATCTATATTTAAATAAGCAAAAATATCAGACCAATCCATATTTCTTCTTTTTTTGGGAATTTCTGCTTCCAGCTCTGTTTCTAAAGGAATCACTAACTTACTACTTATATAAGTATTTATTAAAAGCATAACTTTAGTTAATTCTGCATCAATATCTTTATGTCCACTCGATTTTACGCCAGATTCAATAATATCAATATCTGTTTTCTTTAACATCTCATCATTATTAATTCGAGATAAAATTAAGTCCATACCTGCAATTTTATAATTTTGCAACAGATTAATAAGTTCTTGCTTCATTATTATCCTCTCCCCTTAAGTTAAATTTTTGAAAAAATCATAACTATCTTTAAATGCCTTTAACTCCTTTTTATTTTTTTCTATTTGTTTTTCATTACCTTCATGATTCATTAACTCTATAGTTTCTTCATATAAAAGTTTAATATTATTCAATATCGGAATTTTTTGATATTTTATTAACTCTTCATTAGATACATTTAATTGTTTTACCTTTTCTTCAGGCATATCAATTAAAGAAATACAAAAATTAATTTTTTCTTCATTTATTCCTTCTAATAAATCTTTTTCTTGTTCTAATAATTGTTTAATTTTTTCCATTAAATCTGATTCAGTTAAATTTTCTTTAAAATCTATATTTTTTTTAGCAATATATTTTAATAATTGCCATTTTTCACTCATAATTAAACCACTTTTTTTAAGAACATCGTTGAATTCTTCTATATTATTTAAAGGCTTAATTAATTCTTCATTATCAAAATAACTTATATATTTCTTATATAAATTATCAGACTGTTTTAAATTATTTAAATAAGATTCATTGCTATTTTTAAACTCTGTTATAATTTCTACAATATGTTTTGCTTGCTCATCTAACCATTTTTTAGCTTCTTCTGCTTTTTTTGTTAAATCTTCATTAGCATTTCCATCTAATAAAACTTTAGCATATAAATTATCTGTTACAGCATAATCTACAAATTTTTCTAAACAAGCATTATCTAAATTACAAACTTCTATAATTTTTTTAAAATCACTTTCAGATAAAAGGGCCAAATCTTCCCCATTTATATTTTTAATATCTTTTAAGGTTGTTTTTTTGATTAAGTCGATTAATTCATTCACAACATTTACTTTTTCTTCAAATTGATTAATTTGTTCTTGTAAAAAAGAATATTTTTTATGTAATTCGGAAACAAAAGTCTTGACAACTATCATTTTAAAGCCTCCTACTATAATGAGTATAGCATAGATCCTTATTTTAAACAAACAAATATTCAGGATTTATTTTTAGATTTGTCAAGTTAAAAAAATTATGATATAGTTTATTAATAATAAGGAGAAAATTTATGAATAATCAAGAAGAAGAAAAAATTAAATTAAATAAAAAATTAGTAACAGAAGATCCTTTAAAACCTTATAAAAGAACAAATAAATTCCCTAAATTTGTTTTATTTTTATTAATCTTACTAATTTTATTGGGGCTTGCTTTTATTATTTATAAATACATTTTAACAAAATGAATATAGAATCTTATCTAAATAACACAATTCACAATAATAAACTACAAAAAATTAATAAAGATATTTACCTAACTAATTATGAAATATCTATATTAAAAACTAATCACATCAATTATGAAACTTGCTCATCTTATCAAAATATTATTTTTTTAATTGAAGAAGAATTACAAGATACTGATAACGATGAATTAGAATTAGTTGCCAATTCTATTAGTGAAAGAAACTATTATCAAAATACCCATAAATAATATATTTTTGACAAATAAAAACTAGACAATGTCTAATTTTATATTAAAATTGTTGTTTATTTTCACGTTCTAAATCTCTTGCTTTTATTACTTCCCTCTTATCATAATTCTTTTTTCCTTTACAAATTCCTAATAAGATTTTGGCATATCCATCTTTTAAATAAAGTTTTAGAGGGATTAAACTATAACCAGTTAAAACTATTTTGTTTTGAATTCTTTTAATTTCTTCTTTATGCAATAAAAGTTTCCTAGTTCTTCTTTCTGCACGATTAAATCTATTCCCTTTATCATATTTGGCAATATACATATTAATAATTTCTGCTTCATTATGTCTAATTCTCGCATAACTATCTTTTAAATCTACACTACCTTTTCTAATAGATTTTATCTCAGTTCCCGTTAATACAATACCTGCTTCTATTTCTGTTTCGATAAAATAATCATAATAAGCTTTCTTATTCTTGACTTCCATCTTTGTCTCCTAAAATTACAAAATCAACCGTTCGAGCTTCTTTGCTAGCAGCCACACATTTTACTTTAACTTTATCACCAATTCGATAAGTTTTTTTAGTATTTTCTCCAATCAAACTCAATTGTTCTTCAACATAATGGTAATAATCTCCTTTTAAAGTATTTATGTGAACTAAACCTTCTACTAGATTATCTAGTTGTACAAAGAAACCAAAATTTGTAACTGTATCAATAATTCCTTCATATACTTCACCAATCTTGCTTTCCATATACTCAGCCATTTTCATATCGTCAACTTCTCGTTCTGCTTCTACACTCTTCTGCTCTCTATCACTTGCCTGTTCGGCAATTTGAACTAAATTAGTATCCCAATAATTAATAGTTTCTTTACTTAAATCATTATCAAACAAATAAGTTCTTAAAAGTCTATGAACGATTAAATCAGGATAACGTCTAATAGGAGAAGTAAAATGGGTATAACAAGAACTTGCTAAACCAAAATGCCCAATATTTTCTTTTTGATAAATTGCTTTTCTCATACTACGAAGTAACATAGAACTTAAAATACTTGCCTCAGGTTTATCATGAAGTTGTTCTAATATTTTTTGCATATCTTTAGGTGTTACAGATTTAAACTTACCCTTCACTGAATAACCCATTAAACTAATAAGTTTTAAAAATTGATCAATCTTTTCTGCACTAGGCTCAGCATGTGTACGATAGATAAATGGTAAATCCATATTATAAATATGACTTGCAACCGTTTCATTTGCTGCAATCATAAAATCTTCTATCAAACACTCTCCATCTTCTCTAACTCTTTTTTCTACGCCAATTACTTTTTTATCTTTATCTACAATTATTTTCGCTTCATCTAAATCAAAATCTATATAACCTTTTTTTATCTTATGACGTCTTAAAATATGCGCTAGTTCATTCATTAATTTTAAAGTATCTTTAAAGGGAATATACTCTTCATCAACTATATCGCGTAATAAAATATCATTTACTTTAGTATAAGTCATCTTTAACCTAGATTTAATTACACTAGGATAAATATCATATTCAATAACATCGCCTTCAGGATTAATTAACATATCACAAGTTATTGCCAATCTTTCCACATTAGGATTTAAAGAACAAATTCCATTAGATAACTTGTGAGGAAGCATTGGAATTACACTATCAGCAAGATAACTACTAGTCCCCCTAGCATAAGCATCTAAATCTAATGGACTATTTAATGTAACATAATGAGAAACATCTGCTATATGAACTCCTAATCGATAATTATTTCCTTCTTTTTTTAGACTAATAGCATCATCTATATCTTTAGTATCTGCCCCATCAATAGTAAATATTTCTATATCTGTTAAATCTTTTCTTCCTTTTTTTTCATCAACACTAACTTCATTAGGCAAACTTTCTGCTTGTTCCATTGCTTCTTTACTGAATTCTTCAAAGATACCATATTTATATGCAACTGTTTTAATATCCACACCTGGATCATCTTTATGCCCTATAACTGTTACAACTCTAGCATAATAACGATTCTTTCCTAATTCTTTAATAGTTGTAACTAATACTTTAGTTCCATCAACTAAATTTTTAGAACTCGCTTGATCTAGAACAATTTCTAAAGATTTCTTCTCATCATCTAATTTAATATAAGCTTCCGTATTCTTATGATAAATTTCACCAATTAAATTTTTTAAATTTCGATCTAAAACTCTTACTACTCTACCTTCAGTATTATCTTTAGGATTTAACTCTACTAAAGCATAATCATCATTAATTGCTCCGTTTAAATCTTCTTTAGGTATATAAATATCTTTTTCTTTATCTAATAGAAGAAATCCAGAACCTTTTTTATTTATATCTATTTTACCTAATCTAAAATTAGGGCAATTTTTATATAAAATATATTTGTCCTTATTGGTTTTATATACAATATTTTCTTGATAAAGCTCTTCTAAAATATTTTCCAATTCTTTTAATTCTTCCGGAGTTTTTAAATTTAATAAATCATTAAGACTAATTATATCTAATGCCTCTAATTTATCTTCTAAAACTTCTATAATTTGTTGTTTCATAATTACCCTCCATTTTACTTATTATAACATAAGGTTATGAAGGCAATAAAAAAAGTGCTGTAATGCACCGTTAAATAATGTAAAGAATAAATGCTATTATAATAAAAGCAGCACTTAAAACTAAAGTTAATCTAGTAATAAATAATTCTGCTCCTCTTTCTTTTTGTTTTTGAAAAAGTTCTGTATTTCCTCCAGTAATAATTTGTCCACCATCACTAGCTTTATTACTTTGTAACAATACAAGAGCGATTAAAATAATTGCAATTACTATTAAAGCTGTTTCCATATATTCACCCTCCAATAAACTCTAGTCAATAATCTATCATAAATATTCTTATTTTTCAACATTTTTTCCTTTATTTATTATCTTTTATAAGTTGTAATTTTCTGAATTTTTTCTCTGTTAATTCCACATTTCCCCAAAAACTAACAATTATATCTAATAATTCCTCTTGTGAATCAAACTCTATCTCTGTTTCTCTATCAGGCATTAATCCATTAACTGTATACAATTTTTCAAATGGAAGCCCCATAACAATGTTGTCTGTTTTTCTTAAATAATCTTTTACCATATAAGTAGCATCACCATCATAATAATTTATTCTTACTAAGTCTTCTTTAGCCCTATCAAAATGTAAATAATGCATCTCAAAGTTATTATCTAAAGATGATGCTTTACAAGAAATAATATTCAAATTTTCATCAAAACTTAAAGTAATTTCTTTTTTTGAACCTTCTACGTATAAAACTAATTTATCTACATTTTTAGCAACACCTTTATAATATACATCGATGCTACCTGTTACTTTTTTGCCTTCGCTTTTACCAACAAATTTTAATGTTTTTTTAGTTGATGTTTGACTTAAAAGAGCAGATTCGTACTTAAAAGAAGCTGGTTTAATACTTAAAGATAAAATATTTTGCTTCAAAAGTTCTAATACTAAATTCATCCCTTCTTGGCCTAATCCTTGAGCCTTTTGTTGAACTTCTAATTCTTGACTATATTTCATTTCCCATAACCTCCATGAATTAAAATTTATTTTATAACTTATTTATTTTTTTGTCAATTATCTCTTCTATTCTCAAAAGCCTGTTATATTTTTCCACTCTTTCGCCTCTGCATAATGAACCCGTTTTAATAAATCCTAAATTAAGTCCTACTGCTAAATCTGCAATAAATGTATCAACTGTCTCTCCACTTCTATGACTTATAATAGTTTTAAATCCATTTTCTTTAGCCATTTTTATAGTAGAAAACATTTCTGTTATAGTTCCAATCTGATTAGCTTTCAAAAGAATTGCATTATTATATTTCTTCTCTATCCCCTCTGCTAAAATTAATTTATTAGTAACAAAATAATCATCACCTACAAGCATAATTTTATTTCCTACTAATTTTGTAAACTCTATCATAGAATCAACATCAAATTCTGAAAAAGCATCTTCTATACTACATATTGGATATTCATCAATTAAATCTAAATAAAAATTCATTAATTCTTGTGCAGTTAATTTTTTATCATCAATTAAATATTTATTATTTTGATAAAATTCATTAGCAGCACAATCCAAGGCCAAAAACACATTTTTTCCCGGAATATAACCACTTTTTTTAATAGCACGTACAATATAATTTAAAGCATTTTTAGTACTACCTACATTGGGAGCGAAACCTCCTTCATCTCCAACACTAACATTAAATTTATCTTTTTTTAATAATTCTTTTAAATTATGAAAAATTTCAGATCCTGCCCTTAATGATTCCTTAAAATTAGCTAACTTGGGAACTATCATAAATTCTTGAATAGCAAGTCCACTAGATGCATGAACGCCTCCATTTATAATATTCATCATTGGAGTAGGCATAGAATAATGATTTCCAACATATTCAAATAATTCTTTATTTTCTTTTTTTGCTAATGCCTTCATAACACATAAAGATACACCTAAAATAGCATTGGCTCCTAAATTACTTTTATTTTCAGTACCATCCAATTTTATAAGAAAATAATCAATTTCTTCTTGATTTAATTTTTTACCAATTAAATGTTTTCTTATAACAGTATTTACATTATTAACAGCTTTTAAAACTCCTTTTCCATTATATCTTTCATCTTTATCACGCAACTCTAATGCTTCTCTGCTACCACAACTAGCACCTGAAGGAACACTAGATCTAACAAAATCATCATCAAAATATAAATCAACCTCTACAGTTGGATTCCCTCTACTATCTAATATTTCTCTAGCGACAATATCTTTTATCATATTTTTCTCCTATTCTAGAAAAATTATAAAATATTTGTAAATCATTATCAAGTTTTATTAATTTTAATTCAATTCATGATATAATTATGAAGGAGAGATGCTTATGCGAATAGTAGATTTAACAATTGAAGAGTTTGATGAATATTCTTTTGATCATAAACTTGGAAACTATTGTCAAACATCTGAATATGCCAAAGTAATGGGAGAATTAGGATTTAATTATGATTATATAGGATTAATAGATGATACTAAACAAATAGTTGCAGCATCTTTAATTCTTTATAAAAAAATTGGATTCTTTTATAAATATGCATACGCACCTAAAGGATTTCTAATAGATTATGAAGATAATGAATTAACAAAAGTTTTTTTAAACTTACTTACTAAATATTATAAAAAAAGAGGATGTATTTTAATAAAAATTAACCCAGAAATTATTATTGGCAATTTAAACAATCAAACTTTACAAATAAATTCTAATGATAAAATATATTTAATTGATTATTTAAAAGAATTAAATTTTAAAAGGCGAAAAGAAATAGAACCATTTGATTTACTAATGCCTAGATTAAATGCTTTTGTAAATATAAAAGATTTTAAATTAAATGACATTGATAAAAGAGTTAGGACTAAAATAAAAAATGGTAATAGTAAAGGTTTAATACTAGAAGTTGGTACTGTAGATAATTTAGAAACATTTTATGGATTTGTTAAAAATAAAAGAAATAAATCTTTAAATTATTATCGTAATTTTTATAACATTTTTAAAAAAAATGATAAAGTTGATTTATTATTAGTTAAAATTGATTATGAAGTTTATTTAGAAAATACTAAAAACAGATATCAAGAAGAACTTGATAGAAACGCAGAATTTAATGAAAAGATAAAAAAAGAACCTAATGATAAAAATATGAATGAAAAAATGAGTTCAGATAAAGTATTAATGGAATATAAAAAAGATTTAATTGAAGCGACTGAAGGATTAAAAAACAAAAAATTTGCCTATATAGCTGGAGCCTTAATAATTAAATATAAAAATAAAGTTCATCTTTTGGATAGTGGATATGATCCTAATTATAAAGATTTAAATGCTAATTATTTTTTACATAATGAAATTATTGAAAAATACAAAAATGACTTTGATTATTTAGATTTAGGTGGTATTGGTGGAGACTTTTCTCCAAATAGCAAATACTATGGTTTAGATAAATTTAAATTAAGTTTTAATCCTGAAGTTGTAGAGTATATTGGTGAATTTGATTTAATTTTAAATAAATTAGCTTTCAATAGTTTAAAAGGAAATAACTCTTTAGAAGCAGAATTTTTAAAAACTAAACCAAACAATAAAAATAACTAAAATAACTAACCACGTCTAAAAGGCGTGGTTTTCTCTAAGCCTATAAGGCTTTAATATTTACCAACACTCACATGAATGCTGGCTTTCTCTTCGTTCAAGCCTTGTGTACTGACTACTTTAGCAAACCTTTAAAAGGGTTTATATATTCTTTCTTACTCATTTTGTCTTGTATCATATCTTCATTTTCTTGTTCTCTTATATATTTTCTTATTGTCGCTTCATTTAATCCTACCGTACTTACATAGTATCCTTCTGCCCAAAAGTGTTTATTTCCAAATTTGTATTTTAAATTCGCATGGTATTCAAATATCATCATTGCACTTTTACCTTTCAAATATCCCATGAATGTGGATATACTCATTCGAGGTGGTATTTCTACTAACAAATGTACATGATCTGGCATCATATGCCCTTCTATTATTTCAACACCTTTCCATTTACACAAATCTTTTATATATTTTTGAATATCCTTTCTTAATTTATTATATATTATTTTACGTCTATACTTAGGGATAAATACTATATGATACTTGCACATATATCTTGTATGTGATAAACTTTTAGCCATAAGGCATCTCTCCTTTCGTGTCATAATTCGGCTTGAACAACCTCATTATAACACTTGAGATGCCTTATCTACTATAAGTACTAAATTCCCACCCGCACAGCAGGTGGTTTTTTGTTTGACGTTTTCGTCAAACATCCTAAAGGTTAATCAAAAAATATCGACATAAAAATCGATATTTTTTAATTTCTATTTTCTCTATATCTATCTTTAGGATCTAATATTGCTTTTCTCATTCTAATAGCATCTGGAGTAATTTCTACATATTCGTCATCTTCAATAAATTCCAAAGCTTCTTCTAATGAGAATGTTTTAGGAGTTACTAATTGAATTGCCTCATCACTACCACTCGCTCTTGTATTTGTTAATTGTTTATTTTTACATGGATTAACATTCAAGTCATTATCACGATTATTAATACCAATAATCATACCTACATAAACATCTGTTGCTGGTCCTACAATTAATGTCCCTCTTTCTTGTAAATTCCATAAAGAATAACCTAAAGTTTTGCCATTTTCCATAGAAACTAAAACACCATTTTTTCGAGTAGTTAAATTACCAACATAAGGTTTATATTCCGCAAAACTTCTTACCATTACTCCTTCACCCTTAGTATTAGTAATAAATGAACTTCTATAACCAATCAATCCTCTAGTAGGTACACTAAATTCTAAATGAGTATAATTATCATCACTAGTTTGCATGCTTAAAAGCATTCCTTTTCTTTCTTGTAAATCATTAATTACTGTACTGGCATAATCATTTGGACAATTAACAATTACATTTTCAAAAGGTTCACATTTTACTCCATCAATCTCTTTAAATAATACTTGAGGTTTAGATACAGATAACTCATATCCTTCTCTACGCATATTTTCAAGTAATACAGATAAATGTAATTCACCACGACCACTTACTTTAAATCCATCACTATTTTCTAATTCTTCTACCTCTAAACCTACATTTGTCTCTAATTCTTTTTCTAATCTTTCCTTAATATGTCTATTAGTTAAAAACTTTCCACTTTGTCCCGCAAAAGGACTATTATTTACTAAAAAATTCATTGATAAAGTAGGTTTTTCAATATGAATAGGTTCTAATGGATTAGGTTTACCATAAGCACAAACTGTATCTCCTATACTAATATTAGAACATCCCGCAATAGTAACAATATCTCCATAATATGCTTCTTTTTTCTCAACTCTATTAATACCTTCATTAACAAACAACTTGCTCACTTTAAAACTAGTTTCTTCTCCATTATTTGTTACAAGAGTTAAAGTTTCACCTGCTTTAATTTTTCCTTTATTAATTCTACCAATACCAAGTCTTCCTATATAATCATCATAATCTAAAGAACTAATTTGTAATTGTAAATCATCATTTTCATTACCTTCAAATGGCTTTACTTGAGCAAGAACAGTATCTAATAATGGCTCAATAGTATCTTCCATTTTACTTAAATCAGTAGTTGACTTACCTTCTTTTGCAATACCATAAACAATAGGAAAATCTAATTGTTCATCATTGGCATTTAAATCACAAAATAAGTCAAAAGTCATATTAACAACTTCTTCAGGACGAGCATCTTTTTTATCAATTTTATTTATAAAAAGAATTGGTCTTAAATTTTGCTCTAAAGCCTTATTTAAAACAAATCTAGTTTGAGGCATTGGTCCTTCTGCACTATCAACAATTAAAATTACTGTATCAACTGTTTTAATAACTCTTTCAACTTCACTAGAAAAATCAGCATGTCCTGGAGTATCAACAATATTTATTTTTACATCTTTATAACGAATAGCACAATTCTTAGAATAAATTGTAATTCCTCTTTCTCTTTCTAAATCATTGCTATCCATAACACAGTCAACAACTTCTTCATTTTCTCTAAAAACCCCATTTTGAGAGAGAAGTGCATCAACTAAAGTACTTTTACCTGCATCAACATGAGCAACAACAGCTACATTAATAATTTTATCCATAATTTCACTTCCTAAACAACTGTATAATCATACAACAAAATAAGGTTATTTGCAAGAAAAAAATGGATTATCAAATAACTTTTCACTTAATTTAAATTACAATAATAAACTGGCTTTTTTGTTCAAAATTTTAGTTTGCTAAAAAAATAGCAATAAGATATAATTTACTTAGGTGATTTTATGTTAAAAACTGTTAAAGAGCATATAAAAGAAAATAAATATATTTATTTAACTACTTTAATTGCTCTAATCATTATATCTATTATTTTTTATCTACAAAAAGTAACTCCTTTTGGAGAAAATTCAACATTAACCATAGATTTTTATCATCAATATGGGCCTATGTTATCAGAATTAAGAGATAGACTCGTAAATGGAAAAAATTTATTATATTCCTTTAATATGTCTTTAGGACTCCCTTTATTTCGTAACTTTTTAAATTACTTATCTAGTCCTTTTAATATTATTTTATTATTTTTTTCTCATCAACACATTTTAACCGCATTTTCTTTTATAATTGGTCTTAAATCCGTTTTTGCTGCAACTACTTTTTGCATTTTTATTAAAAATAAATTTCATAAGAATGGTATTTTTCTAACTATATTGGGATTACTATTTGGTTTCCAGGCCTATTTTATTGCTTACTATTGGAATATAATGTGGCTAGATGGATTAGTATTTCTTCCTTTAATTATTTTAGGTATAGAAAAAATAGTAAATGAAAACAAAAACTTACTTTACATTATAACTCTTGCCTTAATGATTTTTGCTAATTATTTCATAGCTTATATGATATGTATTTTTAGTATTCTTTATTTTGCCGCATATCTTTTTATTCATCATAAAAAAGGAGAACTTAAAAAAACATTAAAAACAATTGTTATTTTTCTTACCTCATCACTTCTTGCTGGATGTTTAACTGCTTTTCTTACTTTACCTCTTGCAAGTAGTTTATCATCTACTAGTGCAACTCATGATGTTATCCCTTTTACTAGATATTATTACTTTAATCCTTTAGAATTCATAATAAATCATTTAACAGGTATTTCTTCAACTGTTTTTGCTACTGATTTAACAAAGGCACCTAATATTTCTTTTGGTATAATTGCTATCCCTCTGTTAATTTTATTCTTTACTAATCCCAAAATTAATTTTAAAACAAAAATCGGATATACATATCTTCTTCTCTTCTTAATTTTTAGTTTCTTTATTGCACCATTAGATTTTATTTGGCATGGATTCCATGTTCCTAATGATTTGCCATATCGATTCTCTTTCCTCTATACTTTTACTTTATTAACAATTTGTTCTTATTCTTTGATTAAATTAAAAGAACAAAAAATATTATTTCCAATTATTTCTTACTTTGCAACTATCCTTCTAATTATTATTATCAAATTTCTTCCTCATCTACAAATTACTAATAAAATGTTACTAATTAATGGTATTATAGTTTCAATTTATTTTATATTATATTTAATTTCTCATTTTTATCCCAAAACAAAAAAAATTATGGCATTCCTTTTCTTAATATTTATATCCACAGAATGTGTTATTCGAGTTAATAATAATTGGGATATAGATCAAAAAGTAGACAATTTTTATAATGACTATGATATAACTGAAACTACTTTAGATTTTATTAGAAAAAATGATGATACACCTTTTTATCGTTTAGAAAAAACTAATATGCTCACTTTCAATGATTCTTCTTGGTATAATTACTATGGTATTACATCTTTTAGTTCAATGACTTATGAAAATTTAGCTAAAATGCAAAGAGATTTAGGTATGCCAGGAAATGAAATCAATAGCTTTTATTATAAACCAAATACTCCTGTATACGATTTAATGTTCAATGTAAAATATATATTAGGTAACACTTTAGACAATACTCATTATGATACAATACTTTTCAATAATACTTACACCGTATATGAAAATCTATATAATTTAAATTTAATGTATGGAGTCAATAACTCTATAAAAGATTGGAAACTTATAGAAAATGAACCATTTACCAATCAAAATAATTTTATAGAAAAAACTACAGGAATTAAAAATGTCTTTGAACCGAGAGATTTAACTAATGTTGAAGAAATTACAAGTAACGATAATATTACTTTAATTAAATATACTTTTGAAAATGATTCTACTAATTCATATTTTTATACTAATGACAGTAATATAGCATTTTTTGTAATAAATGGAGTTCTTTATTACAAAACTAGTCAATATAGTGATGCAAGTATTTATTTCCCTATGTTAAACTATTATATGTCAGAAGAATATAGCGAAAGAAAAGTTGTCAACTTTCAGGATACTAAGGAACAAATGGAAGTATATGTAGGATATAATTATTATGAAAATAATCCTTTACAAGTTTATCATTTAAATGAATCTAATTTTAAAAAAGCTTACAACAAGCTAAAATTAAATGAACTAACTATAACAAATTTTAAAGAAAATAAAATAGCAGCATTAAACAATAATAGTCAAGAACAAACCATTTATACTTCAATTCCTTATGATGAAGGATGGAAAGTTACAGCAGATGGACAAGAAGTTAAAACATTTAAAATAAGTGATACTCTTCTAGGATTTACTCTTCCAAAAGGATCAAAAAATATAGAATTATCCTATACTCCTAAAGGAAAAACTTTAGGAATCATCATTAGTCTTTCAGCTTTAATTATTATAATATTTACTCAAATCAAAAAAAGGAAATTAAATTAATTTTCCTTTTTATTTTTTACAAATAGTTCATCATTATAAGTAGTTGGCATTAATATTTCAAAATCATTAATAATTCCTACTTCATAATCTAAAGTCGATCTATCTAATTTTTCTCCATCAATACACCATGCTTTTTTAGGATATTGTTGAAAAGACAATTTTAGCTTATTAGTTTTATAAAATTCTAAACCTGATATTTTGTTAATATCATTAGTAGTTAATAATTGAATCGTTTTAACTATGTCTATTCTTCTACTAAAATTACACAATAAAACTTCAAAAGTATTATCGTCTAATTTAACATCTTTATAAAAATTATTAATCCCCGCAATTCTATTTGCATTACTTATTAACATAAAAGAATAATAACCTGTTTTTTCTATACCATTTATTTCATAAGTAACATTATATAATTTAATAGGCTTGAAAAAATCCTTTATTCCTTCTATCAAATAAGCAAGATATCCTAATTTCTTTTTTAAATATCTAGGAGTTTCATAAGCTACTGTTACAAATTTTCCAAATCCTGCAACATAAACAAAAGGTCTGTTATTAATAGAACAAATATCAATTTTTTTAACTTCTCCCGTTAAAGCTAATTCTAAATTCTTCTTAAAATTTTTAGTGTATCCAAACATTTTTCCCACATCATTTGTAGTTCCGACAGGTATATGGCATAAAATTAAACGTTCTTTTCTTAATAGATTTCCAGTTACAACCTCATTAAAAGTTCCATCTCCACCTATAGAGAAAACTACATCAACTTTATCCAAATGACTGACAATTTCTTTAGCATGACCAGCATATTTTGTAGGCATAAATTTTGGTAAATAATTAAATTTAATCATATATTCTTTACAAATTTGAATATCATTACGAGTTAATGTATTACCACTATTGGGATTATAAATAATTACACATGATTTCATTTATGAGCACTCCTATATTAAATTTATCCTTATAAAAAAGTTCAAATTTGAACTTTTATTTTTAATTTGGAGGGGCCTACCGGATTTGAACCGGTGCTCGGGGAGTTGCAGTCCCATGCCTTACCACTTGGCTAAAGCCCCACAGAAAACTGTAAATATATATAATATTATAACATAATGTTACAATTTATCAACAATTATTTGAGTTGATATATATAATTACTATTTCTGGTATTAACTATTAATTTTATAGAGTTTGCTCTTTCAATTTCCTTAGAAACTTCCATAACCATAATATTTTTTAAATTGCTATTATTAATGCCCACAAAATTTTTTATTTTCTCTTGTCCATTAACATCATATGATAATGTTATAAACTTATTCATAAACTGTAAATCATTTTTTACAAAAGTATAAAGATGACTTGTTTTATCCAAATCTAGTTTATAATCAATTACTAGCAAAGAATTCTTAATATTATCATTCGGAACTATTACCCCTATTTTATTAGTACAATTATCACTTATACAACTAGAATATTGATATTCATAAATAGTATTTATTTTATAAGAATTTATTCTCAAAGTAGTATTAGCAAAATCATCATTATTAAACCTAATATCTTGTTTTAAAACTTCTGTTATATTATCTTTAGTATAATCAATATTAGTTGGTTTTAAATTAATATTTACATATTTAGCCTTACTAGTTTTGGTATCTATAGAATCATAAACTTTTAATTTTAAATTTTTAGTCGAAACATTTTCTGCGATTTCATAAATTAAAATATAATTATAGTCACCTTCTCTAGTTAAAAATTTATTATCATAAGGTGTTCCTAAATCTTGAAATTCACTATTTCTACTAGTTGTTGGATAATAAAAATCATTACCAGAAAATAATCTAAATAATCTAATATCTAAAGCAATATTTTCATAATAATTATTTTTTACATTCAAACCAACAATAATATATTTATAACCATCTCTAATTTTGTTTCCCAAAAAATCCTTTTCTGCTACATAACTTTTTTGAACATTAATCATATAATTGCCTGCAACTACCTGCTTATTTTGTCCATAAGTTTTACTTAAAACTCTATAATTCATTCCGAAGTATATAACTCCGCCTAAAAAAAGTATTCCTAAAATTATTAAAATTAAAAATTTATTTTCAAAAAAGTAATATCTAAATTCTCTTAACTTTTTTCTTCCCGCTCTTCCATACTTATAAAGATCGTTTGATAAACCAATTTCAATTTCTTCACTGTCTGCTTCACTGATTTCTAAATCTTTTATATCTTTAGAAAAATTAAACTGTTTTATATTAAATCCAATACCTCTTAAAAGAGCAATTACTATAAAATAATATTGACCTAAAGGTATTAAAAATGATATATCCCTATAAACTCTTAAAGCTTCACTAGTCATTGCAGTCTGCTCTATAGAACTTAAAGCAGATCCAACTATATATAAAAATATAAATAATATAATATAATAAAGAATTAAAAATGCATAATAATTTCGAGGTTTCTTTTTATTTCTCATTAAAAACCAAACAAATGAACCTATAACTATTACACACAAAATAAAGAAATACATAAAAATAGTTACATATTTACTAGATAAACCAATAGTTGATATATTTTGACTTTTTGCTAATGAACTAAATATATTAGTTATTGCATTTAATTTAATAGCCAAATATCCCATCAGAGCAAACAAAATTAAATGGATTAATTTAAAATGCTTAATCATAAAAGCATAAGGTTTTTTAAATACCATATTTTTCACCTACTATAATTAGTATATAACAAAAAAAAAGAAAAATATATATTAATTTTTCTTAACTAACAATTGTCCATCTAGTAAATATAAAACTTTATTATTCTTTAATACTTCATTTACTGAGGAACCAAAAGTATTTGCAACTGTATCTAAAGTATCTCCTTCTTTAGTTAAATAATAACTATAACCACTTTTAGGAATCATTATCACTTGTCCTGGATAAATATAATCATTAGGATTTAACCCATTTAATGCTGTTAACAATTCTGGATTAATATTATATTTTTTTGCTATTTGATATAAACTATCTCCACTTTTAATTGTATAATACTCATAATATTCATTTTCTAAACGTTTCAATTCATTTGATTCATTAGGATAACTAAACATTAAATCACTCCTAATATAGAATATGTTAAATACCTAAAAGTGTTAAAAAAAGAAATAACAAGTGCTATTTCTCTTCTTTTATTACATATTTTTTCTTTTCATCAAGCATAAATTTAGTAATAGTTTTTTGAATTTCCGGTAAAGATTTTTTTGAAATATTAGTTAAATAAACAACTTCTTTAACAGTGTCTATCGTAACAGCACCCCATATAACCCCTGAAACTATTCTTAAATCATTAAATAAATCTGGAGTTATAGAATTTAGAGAGTACCCAACTATTAATTTCTTTTGAGCAATTATCAACCTTTCGTTTGTTAAGACTACTACAAAAGTATTGAAAAAGCCAAAATTATTATTATCTTTTTGTCCAGCAAATGCATATAATACTTGTTCACCTTCATGTAGATTATCTTCTACAAGCCTAGCATGAGCAGATAGTCTCCACATTACAGTACTTGAATATTTTTGTTTATATTCTATTAATTTTCTTAAAACATTTGCCAAAATATCACCTACTTAATTACTTTATTATCTTTTAATTTTGATAGTAAAGTAGCTCTATCTACATATCCACTAATACAATCAACTGTTTTACCATTTTTAGTAAATATTGTCAATGGAGTTCCAAATCCATCACTTAAATTAGATTCAACTCCTGAACGATTACATGATGCTGGAATCTTTAATCCTAAATCCATTATCTTTTGATATTCTTTAGAATCATAACTTTCAGAATCAAAGAAATAAATATCAATTCCATATTTTTCTGCTACAGCATTATAAACTGGTTTAAAAATATTACAATAATAACATGTATCTCTACCAAAAACAGCTACAGTAACATCTTTACTATTTACTAATTTTTCATATGCTTTAGCATTTTTTGCTACTTTATAAAATTTATTATCATCAGTAAATGTTGCATTGTAATATCCATCTACCATACTAACTAGTTCTTCTTCTGTTGCAGAATTTTTCATAACTTTTTGTTGTTCACCTGAAACTAAGAATACATATCCATTATTAGTTCCTAATTTTTCTTTTTCCACATTAGTTAATTCTGAACCATTTATACTATAAATAGTATAATCAGTTGCATAATCTGAAACAGTACCTTCAGATTCAACATCTTTTAATAAATCTACAACATTATCATAAGAATCACTAGAAGTATCTCCAACATATAATAAAGCATTTTCACCGTTTTCTATTATTTCTAAATACTTATCATAATCAATTTGTTTAATTTTAGCTTTACCAAAATAGTCTATTAATATAGGTAATAACACAATTAAACAAATAACTCCAACAATAATCCATGTCTTACTCTTTTTCATAATAACCTCCTTATCAATTATTATAAACTTTTACTAACAATTAATCAAATGTTTTAAGCTTTTTCACTTATATTTATTTTTATAAATACTTCTTGTTTAATCTGTATACTCATAATAATCTCTTAATTAAATTAACTTCTTAGTAATTTATTATAATATAATATTTATTAATCAATTAGTATCTTATATTAAAAAGGAAAAGTATAAAACTCTTCAAAAATATAGATAACCAAACTAAAAGTTTGTTTAATACCACTATAGTGGAGTTAACTAATTTAAAAACAAACTGTTATGTTTTTAATGAAGCTTTCTTTATCATTATACAACAAAATAATTAAACTTTATCGTAATGAGTCCACATTCTAATAATATGAATTTCCTTTTTTTCTTCATCTACCTCATAAACAATTCGATGCTGTCTATTAATTCTTCTAGAATATAATCCTGATAACTCACCCGTTAATTTTTCATATGATGGTGGATAACAAAAAGGATTTTCCATCATTAAATTTAATATATTTTTACAAGCTTTATCAAGATTAGAATTTTTTAATTTTAATTTATCTTTTTCTGCTTGTTTAGAAAACTTAATTGTGTATAAATTTACCATTTTTCATCCTTTTCATATTTTTTAGCTGATTCCCAATTTTCATTTTCTCTTATATTATTAATATTATCTACATATCCTGGAATACTTGATAAAAATAATGTTTCTTCAATATTTTTCCATTCATCTTCAGATATTAATACAGCATTTTTCCCTTTATTGTTTACAATAGTAATTGGATTAAAACCAACATTAACATCTGATACTAATTGATATAAATTTGCTCTCGCATTAGTTATATTTATTGTGCTCATACATTCACCTCACTTACATTATAACGTACATTTTTGCGTACGTCAAGTATCAATATTATTATA
>CANQNA010000005.1 GCA_947625005.1 uncultured Bacilli bacterium | reverse complement strand
TCCTTGTAATTGTGTTGCAAGAGGATTTTTAGGACTTATATCCATACCTTCAAAATAATTAATTGCTCTTTCATCTCTTGCTATAAGTTCAACAGGCATAACTTCTTTTTTATAATTAAAGACAACTCCGCCTATCCTTATAGCTTCCTCAATACTTCTTTCTGGGTCAGCTTCTACTCTTGTTATTTTATTTACTATAATATCAACAGCAAAAGTATTTCTTTCATCTACATCTGAATTAAGCTGATTAATTATTGTTACAAATCCACTTTCATTAGACTTAGCAGAAACAAGACTATTATCTCTATTACTATAAAAATCATTCACCTCAAGAGTAGGATTACATCTTACCTTAAAACATTCATCCTTGCCTACATTAAGCCAAGTCTTATTTTCTGTAATTATCTTTTTAAGTGCATTAAAAGTCTGATTTACTTTACCATCTTTTGTAGTAGGGGTTACACATCTATAATGAATTGTTAATACATTAAGCCCCTCTTCATCTGTTGCTACCATTAAATTACCATTTATATATTCTTGTCCAAAAATTTTAGAATCCTGTCTTTGAGAAACTTTTACTTCAAGTTCATGAGTAAATACATATCCTTCAATATTTTCTCTATTTATAAATTTACTTTTCATATTATTTCTTTTCTCCTTACTTGTTTATGTTTTTATTATATCATAAATTTTCACTATTTTCAAGTATCTCTCCTATATCTCGTCCAAAAATCAATACATCTGCATATGGTAATGTTTTCACCCATTCAATAAAAGTGTTCCATTCACTCAATTTATGTCCTTGTCTTTGCTTAACAATACTTAAAAGATTTTCATAATTCATTGTCATAGTACGGGTTTGTAGCCAAGATTCAGGCAACCACCGCACTAATTCTTTCCAATACTTTTTATCATTTGTTTCTAAATACTTTTGTCTTAAATTCTCTAAAAAGGCTATAATACCTTCATTTGTATTTTTGCCTTCTACTATTGTTCTTATTGTCACATCATCTTCATAAGGTATATTACTGTCTAACACTAAATCTCTATTATAATCACCAATTTCAAAACAATCAATAGTAATAGGTTTTGAAGCGAGTTTGTGCATTGTGGAGGTTGAATTGGCGGTTGTTCCTATTTTATATGTATCGAGTTCTTTCCCAACGCTCGATATACGTTGCTGACTATTTTTTACTCCTAAAAGGAGAACACCGTTTCGCTTTGCACTGACTTCATTACTTACAATCAGCCTGCGTGCTAATAGCAGGGCTACTCTCCGTCTCACCGGAGATAGTCGATACAGGTTTGATAACTCTTTGTGAACTAGAACGTAATGGATAGATTTCATTTTCACGTTTACAAATTTTCCCTTGATTAATTCTATTTAATGTACTTTTTGATATACCATACATTTTTTCTATATCACTAAATTTATATTCATTACATTTTATTTCATTATATATATTGTCTATAAACCAATTAGAGTATTTACTATAATCTTTTCTAATTGGATATTTAATAATATTTATATGATGAATTAATCCCTTATTTAATCTATATACTGTTACACTGGAAATTTTATATTTTTTAGCTATATGCTCTGTTGGAAGATGAGTAAAAATTAAATCATGTATTATTAAATTATAAATATTTTCATTTACTATATTATTAGAAGCTCTTAACGGATAAGACAAATTTTTATTTCTTCTAATAATTCCACGATTTATTAAAGAAATATATTCTTTAGAAACATTATATTTATTTGCAATATCGGTAAAAATTAATTTTGTATTTATAATATCATTTTCTATATTATGTACCATTTCATTACTATATTTAGATAGGGCACTATTTTCACCTGTAATAATTGGAGGTTCTTCTCCGCCTTCTGTTCTATTATACCCCATTTCCTTATCTTGAGAATGATAGTATTTTATCCAATATTTTTCTCTTTCATTATAATTTTCTATATCTTTTTCTAAAATATCAAAAGAGAAATTATTAACACCATACTTTTTTATAGCTAAATGTATTACACTATTATCATCATTTTTTCCAGCAATATGTTCTTTTAATCGTCTTTTAGGGTCTTTAGACTGCCCTATATAAACTTTGCCATTAATATTATTTGTAATTTTATAAATACTTTTTGTCACTATTAAGTTATCCTTTCCCACGAGATTTTACCCTCGTTAGCCTTATTTATAATAAGACCCCGTTAGCTTACGGAAAAGTGTTTACTGGCAGAAAGTTTTACCAGTATAAAGGTGCTGTTATATCCATACATACTTGTATCTGTCGCATAAATTTTCTATGCTCAGAACCCGCTTTTATTAGCTTTTGTGCCAATTTTAAATCATTTATTCCAATTAAGTTATAAGTATAAAAAATTTCATCTGGGGTTGTATGTTTTATCACGCCAGTTTTTTTTAAATAATCCGCATATTTTTCATTCCCGTGAGAACAAGAGTAGATATTATTTGTCACAATATAATGACAAGTTGTCGCACCAAAAGTACTATCACTTTTATCCCAACTCTCAAGCGGATTTCGCATCCCTCTTAAACTACTTTTAAAATTAGAAACTTCATTAGTTGTTATTTTCACGTCTTTGTTATCCCCTTGTTACTATTATATCCAATTTCATTAGATTGAAAAGTCTTTATCCATAAAGATTCTTTTTGGTTTAATAAATTTCTATCATTACATTCTTCTAACACTTCAAAAGTGAAGTTATAAACTCCTTCTTTTTGCATAGCATTATAAAGTTTGTTAGTGGCGGAGGCCTCTATTCCCAAACCGCATTTTATATGTTCTTTAAACCTTTTTGATATATCTGTAGCTTGACCTATATAACATTGTCCAGTATTTATATTAGTTATTTTATAAATACCACATTTAGTATTTGTTCCAACTATTCTATTACATAAGTCTGTTGTTTGCTTTTGGAAATATTCACTCCATATAAGTTTACTTATAACAACAGGACGTTTTAACATTGTTTTCACTTGTTCTAATGTATGAATATCCTCAAGCTCTTGCGGTGATACAGATAGTTTATAAAAATTTCGTTTCTCTGCAATTTCTCTTTCTCTTAATTTAGCTTTTGTTCCTGCAGCTATATCATTCTTTATTTCTAAAAATTCGTTTTCAATCTCTGCAATTTGTAATTCTATTTGTTCTTTTTTCTCGGTTAATCCTTGATAAACCTTTTGAATATTATTATATGAAACTTGAATTTCATCTAAATCCTATCGTAAATTTATTATTTCTAAATCTAACTGTTTTTTTGTTACATTTAAGTTATTTATTTCAGATTGGATTTCATCTCTTTGTTTTTTATACACTGCATAATTAACTGCGGATTTACCTAACTAAATAGATACAACAACCGCAATTATAACATAAGCAACTGTTAAAAAAGTCATATTTAAAAATCCTTTCTTCTCTTGTTAAGAAAAGAGGGATAGCATTTACTACCCCCTTATATATTATATTTTATTACTCTTCAGTAGCGTCAGGGTCAAAATTCATACCCTTATCTGTGAGTTCAATAAACTTTACCTTCTTATGAAGTCCATCTGCTTGCTCTATTTCAGCTTCAACTCTCTGCATGAGCTTCTTATTACAAAACGCTGCTGTAACAATACCATTTACCTGCTTAACACCAATGCCTGTTGCATCAGCAATATCAGCTGCTGTAATATCCTTCTTACCCTGCATTTCCTTTACATAATTAAATACAATTCTACTATTTTCACTAAGTGCCATATTATTTTTCTCCTTTATTTTTTATTTATTATTTTTTATTATAGAAATATTATAACAGAAAATTTTTTAAAAGTCAAAGTCAATATTTAATTAAGTAATCTATTTTCATATATATATTCATCTATGGCAATTAAATCTTCCATTGATAAATTTGTCATTAAAGATTCTATTCTATCTTCAATAGAAGTATCGTCAGGATGTTTAGCTAGTGAGTGTTCTAATCTTACAATTTCATTTGCAAGTTGCGCAATTTCTTTTTTCATAAGTATTAACCTTTCTTTATCTTTTCTGTATATTTATTATATCAAAAAATTTTTTATAAATCAAATATTTTTTTAAATTGCTCTTCAGAAATTATTTCTACATTAAGTTTCTTGGCGGTTTTATTTTTTGTACTATTAGAATCTATATCATTATTTATAAGATAATTTGTATTTTTAGTGACAGAATTTGTCACTTTACCACCATTCCGCTCTATAAAATCTTTTAGTTCATCTCTATTTTTATATGTAGTTAATTTACCCGTAATAACAAATACTTTATCTTTAAATAAACTATTATTATCTTTTTCTACAATAGGATTTACAATGTTTATTATTTTAGCAAGTTCATCTGCTTCAGTATAATTAAATTTTATTATATTCATATGAGTAACTAATCCAAAAGTAGGAATTTTATAAAAAGTATAATTATTTTTTATTTTATCTCTAAAATCTTCATATGAATCTATATATTCTATTAATTTTTTTGTAACAGTAATACCAATACCCGGAATACCTAATCCTGCAATAAAAGTTTCAAGAGAAGTGTTATTCTTTCTCTCTTCAATTGCACTTAAAATATTATTAACTGATTTTTTACCAAAACCAACCATAGATTCCCATTCTTTTGCATGGCTAGATAAATTAAAAATATCAACAATAGAGTTAATAAAACCTGCATCTATAAGTTTTTCTAAAGTAGCTTTTGATAAACCTTTTATGTCTAATCCTTTTTTTGAGCAGAAATGGTCTAATTTATTTATTAGCTTACCATTACATTCTGGATTTTTGCATACTAATACTTCTGCAACTTTACCCTCAGTTTCCTCCAGAGTTACATAACCCCAACATATAGGGCATACTTTTGGTATTTCTAAAAACTGTGTATTATTTGTATTCTCTAATTCATCATATCCAACAGAATCCGCCACTTGAGGAATAATGGAATTACTCTTAAATACTTGTATCTCTTGTCCTTTATAAGGGTTATCTTTTAATATCTCTTTCATCATAGATACATTGTGAAGAGAAGCTCTTGTGACACTTGTATTATCAATAATAACTTCATCAAATACTGCGGTTGGGGTCAGTACCCCAGTCCGCCCCATAGTCCAATCAATATCTATTAAATGAGTTGTAAACAAATCATCATAAAATTTGTATGCTATACTATGTTTAGGATGATGGGCGGTATTACCTAACGAACGTCCAAAAGCTGTATTATTATATCTAAACACTAATCCATCAATAGGATAAGAGCACCCAAATGCTTTTTGTGTTAATTCTGCAATATCTTTTTCAATAGTATCTTTATTTGTTACTAAATAAGGTACAGTAAACATAGTATCATTAGATATGTCTTGAATATATTTCATTTTATCTGTAAAAATTAAATCACTATTGATTAAATCCCAAGCAACAAAAGTAAGCTTTCTATTAGCACATTCTTTATTATCAAGTAATCTTATACTTCCCGCAGCAAAGTTTCTTGGATGAATATATTTATCTTCAAACTCTTTAAAATCTTTATAAGTACATATTATTTCTCCGTCTATTATTACTTCATCACTTTTGTCATCAATAGTAAGAGGAATTGAAGGTATTTTTATAGCATTATGAGTAATATCTTCTCCTATTGTTCCATTGCCTCTTGTTGCGGCGGTTGCTAATTTTCCATCCTTATAAATAAGCCTACAACTTAAGCCATCCATTTTTAACATAGCAATAGTGTTTGCAACTTTACAGAAAGAAACTAAGTCATCTATATCTTTTGTTTTAGATAAAGATAGCATTGGCGGGTCATTAGGTATTTTCTTTAATTCATCAACTATATAAAAATTATTATAATGAATCCTTTGTGTTGGAGAATTAGGGAGCCGCACATTAGTGCGGTTTTCCTCTTCCTCTAGCTCAAAATATAAATTATCCCACGTTTTATCAGATATAATAGGAGTACCTTTATCATATTCTTCTGTAGCTTTATTTAATAAATCTATTGTACTTTTTATATCCATATTGCTTTTTCTCCTTATTGTACTGCTATTGCTGTTTCTATTATTCCATCTTTTATTACTTTTGTTCCAAGGTTAGTTCTTTTACCTAAAGATAACTCCTCAACGCTAATATACATAGAACGCTTATCACCTATTATTAATAATTTATCTGTGTTTGTAGCAAAAACCGCACAAACTAATTCATTACCATTTGTATTATATTTTAACCCCTTACCATCTCTATTTTGAAGAGGATATTCATCTATACTTGTCTTTTTAACAATACCTTCTTTATCAAAAGTAACTAAGAAATAATTATTATCTTTCTTAAAAATAGGTAATCCCGCAATTACTTCATCATTTTCAATTAATTTTATTCCTCTAACACCGCTTGTAGCTCTTCCTATTGATTTTATATTTTTTGTTTCAAAATGAATTATCATTCCTTGTTTGGTTAAAACAATCATTTCTTCTTCGTTCATAAAATGAACATTAACTAAGCTATCTTCATCTTTAAATTTTATAGCTATAATTCCACTATTTTTTCTTGAAGATTGATACTCCTCTATAGCGGTTTTCTTGATAAGACCTTTTTTTGTTACAAATACAACATATTTATTTGTTTTATTAGTAGTGGCGGCAATGACTTTTTCTTCATCATCTAATTTAATTAGAGAGTTAATGTTTTCAATAGAATCTGCAGATATTTTATCTACTTCTAAGCGGAACATTTTACCTTTTGATGTAAATAAAAATATAGATTCACTAGTATTAGTTGATATTGTTGTTAGTAAAGGTTTTTGATTTTTATTTTTTATTCCTTTACCTCTTTTGCTCTGCACCTTTAGAGAGTCTGTTGCGGTTCTAGTTATTTCATTATTAGTTGTTATTGTTACTATTACATTTTCTGTTTTTTTTTCTTCCTTTAAAGAAGAAGTGAGGTCTAATTGAGTTAATTGAGTTCTACGGGGATCTCCAAAAATAGAAACAATGTTTTTTAATCTTTCTTTAATGATTTCTAATCTTTTTTCTTTGTTTGTTAAAACAAATGTTAAATCTTTTTTTCTATCTTGTAAAGATTTATATTCATTTTCTAATTCTATTTTTTCTAATCCAGCCAATCTACCTAATTTCATATCAATGATAGCTTTAGCCTGATTTTCTGAAAAATTATATTTTTTAATTAAGCTTTCTTTTGCTATTAAAGAATTAGAAGATTTTTTTATTAAATTAACTATATTATCAATATTTTCTAAAGCTTTTAATAAACCTGTTACAATCTCTATTCTACTTTCAATTTTATTTAAATCAAAATTAGCTTCTTTAATTAAACATTCTTCATTGTGATTTATATATATTTCAATACAATCTTTTAAATTTAATTCTGTAGGTGTTTTATCAATTAAAGCAACTTGATTATAAGAAATAGAAGATTGTAAATTTGTTTTTTCAAATAATTTATTAATTATAGAGGATATTTCATTTTCTTTTTGACACTGTATTACTATTCTAATACCATTTTTATTACTTTCATCTCTTATTTCAGAAATACCTTCTATTTCTTTTTTATCACAAGCATTTCCAATTTCATTTAAAAGATTTTCAATAGTTGTTCCATATGGAATTTCATAAAAAACAATATTCTTTTTATTTTCTATATTATATTGACCACGAATTTTTACACTTCCGTGTCCAGTTTTCATTATTTGAGGAATATCATTCTTATTTATAATAATACCACCAGTTGGAAAATCTGGACCTGCAAGGATAGGTTCTTTTCCATCTAAATAATCATAAATTGCTTGAGCTACCTCATTTAAATTATGGGGCAGCCAACAACAAGCTGTGGCAACTCCTATTCCCATGTTTGGATTACAAAGTAAATTAGGAAAAATAGAAGGCAAAGTAACTGGTTCTTCACTATCTTCAGAATAGTTAGGAATAAAATCTACATTTCTTTTCTTTATGCCTTCAAGTAATCCCAATTCCGCTATTTTGCTAAGTCTTGCTTCCGTATAGCGCTCGGCTGCAGGTCCATCTCCTGCAATATTTCCATTATTTCCATGCCAGTCTATCAGAGGATACCTCATAACCCAAGACTGAGAAAGTCTTACCATCGCGCCATAGATTGAACTATTGCCGTGAGGATGATATCCACCCATTACATCTCCCACAATGCGAGCTGATTTCACATGAGGCTTGTTTGAAGTTCTACCTTCTTCATAGGCAGACCAAAGTATTCTTTTTGCAACAGGTTTTAATCCCGTTTTAGAATCAGGAATAGCTCTATCTGTATTACAAGCAACCGCATATTCAATAAAATTAATGCCTAATTCTTGTTTAACTTCATTCTGCATTTATTACAATTCTCCCTTCTTCAGATAAGAATTGAATTTTATTATTATAATATTCTATATAAGTTTCCTTTTTATGATATTTTTTTAATAATTCATTACTTTTTTCAAAGCTTGTTGCTCCAATATTTATACCACATTCACGACAATGAAGATGAATAGGAGTACAACCCCATTCATCATAACAATAAAAAATTTCTTTTTTACAATTTGGACATAAAATTGCATTATTCTGCATTATATTTCGCCTCCTGTGAATGTAGTTTAATATATTGTTTTCTTGCTGTTATATCATTCCCCATTAATTGTTCAAATAATATATCTGTTTCTTTAGTATCTTCAACTGTTATTTGTTTAATAATTCTATTATTAGGATTAGTTAATGTTTCCTCAGTTTCTTCAACTGACATTTCTCCTACGTGTTACTCCAATGTCACCATTGGCACTGACTATTTCTTACCCTCTGGCTAAAGGTTTAATTGCCGTCATTGGGTGCTACCTTTTCCAATTACGTATCAATAGTAATTGTACTCCACAACAATGTGGATAGTCGATACAGGTTTATATTATATAGTTATAATATTTTCCCACGAGACCATCTTCCAACAAGACTCCCTCGTTAGCTGTATTTTTTAATACAACCCCGCTGATTAGCGGAAAAGTAGCTAAGGGCCAGACTAACTCGTACCCTTTCAACCTATTTACTATAAATTTTTTATTTGGATTTTCTTTCTTCCATTTTTGTAATTCTTCATCGTTCTTTATATATTTATAAGTATCTTTATCAATAGTAAGTTTATACAGTGGTGGAACCCCTGCATAAATATATCCATCTTTAATTAGTTCTGGGCAAAAGTTCCAGATAAAGGTGTAAAATAGGTTCTTGATATGAGCGCCATCGCATGTTATTCTTATGTTTCCATAAGCACTGACTATCTTTTACTCTCTAATTAGAGAGGAGCCCGTTTCGGTTTTCATGTGCTTCGTTACCTAAAACACAGCTGCGTATCAATAGCAACCCTACTTCCCTGCCCAGAAGGCTTAGGGAATAGTCGATACAGGTTCATTTATTCTTCATACTTCCAAAAATAACCTTTAAAAATTTTATTTTTTCCTTTTAAACGATAAGAAAATAAGATTTCTATATCTTTCTTCATTTCCTAAAAATCTTGCTGCTTCTCTAATACTTCCAAATTTTTGGATAATTTTTTCATTCTTTTCATCCATCATTAAAATGTATTTATGGCATTTAGGATTCTTTATACCAAGGTTACATTCTTTTAACTTTTTCTTTCCCTCTAGAGAAATGGTTTTATTAGATATTCCTCCTTGAGAAAGATTATAACCTTTCGGAGCTAAAGTATCATATAGTTTAATATAATATCTTTCTTTGTCATCTATTTGATTTTCTGAAATATTATTTTCTAATATTTCTAATATAAAATTTTCTCTGCCATATTTTTCTTTAGCCTTGCCTAAAAGTTCATTCTTATTAGAGAAATGTTCTTGCATCCTTATTTTAGGATCTCTTTTTGTTATTCCTATATAAGCTTTTTTATTTATCTTATTTATTATTTTATAAACACAAAACAAGTACAAAACACCTCCCTCGTGAGGGAAGTAAAAGAATAAATGTTTCCCACGGTGATTACCATGCTCTATTGAGTTTAGGCTTCCCCGTTAGCACATCTTAATAAGATGCACCCGCTTGATTAAGCGAAAAGTCTTTCATACGCCGATAAGTTGACGTCTGCATCACTCATGATTATAATTTTGCCATAACGCAAGTCTTCTGGCTCATAAGTAACTGTCATTGTCTTTGGATCAATAGTTAAACCAAAAGCTTTTATCATTGTCATAATTTCTGCATTTTTTTGGATTTTTTCTAAAGTTGCTCTTTGCGTATTAAGAATCTTCATCTTGTCTTATATTTCTATAAGGACTGACTATCTTTTACTCTCAGAGTTTGTCAAACTCTTCATTGAGCATCCCATTTCCCAGTGCGTATCAATAGCACCAGTACTCCCAGTCTAACCCGGGATAGTCGATACATGAGTTAATCTACATTTTTATAAGTTTCTCTCTTTATTATTCTAGTTATAGTATTTTCAGATACACCATATTTTTCACCTAATTCTCTATAGCTTATAATCCCTTTTTGATAAGAGTTTCTTATTTCTTTTACTTGGACATTTATATACTTTTGTCCACGTTTATAATTTTAGATTAACAATTCACACGGGATTACCTTCGCCTAAACATGTTTTGACATTCATGTGTAACGGTCAGGTTTCCCCGTTAGCCACATTAATATGACCCCACTGATTAGTGGTTAGAGATGTAGAGGCAAGTATTATTCAAATATTTTTAATATTTTACGTCTACCTCGCACAGGCATAACAGCTTGAAATTCATTATTTCTTGCAGATTTAAGATTTCCAGAAGCAGAATCTCCTTCTGTTATAAAGATTTCGCATTTTAATCTATCTTTAGAATAACAATCTGCTAACTTACTATCAAATTTTAATACTTTTTGATTTTTCTTATTATCCCTAACTGCTTCTCTAGCTTTCTTTGCGGCTTCTCTAGCCTTTTTAGCTTTTAATGCTTTATCAAATACAATTTTAAAAACTTTTTTATTTTTTTCTGCTATTTTCCGCAGAGCTTGTGTAGTTAATCTCTGTACATAAATTCTTCCTTCTGACGAGCTTAATTCTTCTTTATTTTGTCCTTTAAACACAGGGTCAATCATCTTAAAATTAAGGACTAACATTTGTCCTTCCTCAAAATCACTACCCGTAAGATTAATTTCATTATCTTTTATCCATTTTTCTTCTTTTGCTATTGTATTTAAAGTACTTGTCCATGCAGTTTTAAACCCTGTCAAATGAGTTCCTTTTTCTTGAGGAATATTATTAGTATATAACTTTACTATATTATTATATCCTTCATTATAAGCAATAGCAACTTCTACTTGAAAGGTTCCTTCCTCCGCAGTAAAATAAATAGGTTCAAATAAGAACTTTTTATCTTTATTTAAATATTTTATATAATCATATAATCCATTTTCAGAATAAAATGTTTTTTCAATATTTTTTATTTCATTTATATAATAAAAAGCTAATCCTCTACTTAAAAATGCGGATTCTTGCAACATTAATTCAATTCTATCATTATCAAAAGTAACAGTTTCAAAAATCTCATCATCTGGATAAAATAAAACTGAAACTCCTCTTTCACTTGTTTTCTCTTGCTTATAACTAATAAACTGCCCTTTTGAAAATTCAACAATTTCTTTTATATTATCACGGGCGGTTGTTACTATCATTTTTTTAGAAAGCGCATTAACTGCCTTACATCCAGTTCCATGCTCTCCTCCAGATGTATTATATCCAGATTCACCTGTTATATTATTAAATTTACCACCAGTATTAGCTATTCCAAAACAAGCTTGAAGTAAACTACATCCACTTTCATGCTTTCCATGTGGAATGCCTCTACCATTATCTTTTATATAAATTCCGCCATCTTTTTTAACTATTACTTCAATAATATCTCCAGCACCATTTAAATATTCATCAATGCTGTTAGATAATATCTCTTGGACACAATGATGTAAACCTCTAATATCTTTTGAACCAATATACATTCCCGGATATTTCCTTATGTGTTCAAAAAAATCTAAGGTTTTAATTGTGTCAGCATTATAATTATTTAATGACATAATTTAACTCCTTTTCTCTTCTTTTCTTCCTCTTCATTATATCATAAATTTTTTCAATTTTCAAATTATTCTCCTTAACTAGCCTATTAAATTTTGATTACTTTACGCTAGTTTATAATCCCGTTTGAAATTCTCAAAAATTTTTGCTATAATAGATTCAAAATAAAGAAATGCTTGAATAATGACATAAAACAATCTCACTCTTCTTCAAAAATTCATAAACATTATTTATTTTAATTCTTTTACAAGGTTTTATATATTCATTAACTGTATATTCATTATCTTTAAAATATTTAAAATAAGGATGATTTATAACATAAATATAACCTTTAGTATTATATATATCTTTAAAGGCGTTTTCTTTTAATTCTATAAGATATATTCTGTTATTATTTATTTGTAAACTTATTTCATCATTATTTTTCCATTTTTTACCAGCAAAACATATGGCATAGTTAAAGCTTGGAGAAGCATATAAATAATCACCTTTAGAAGGTTTTAGTATTTTTAATTTTTTATGACTACCATGAAATAGCTCCATACTTTTATAACTTCCTTTCTTTTATATATATTTTATTATATCATAAAAAAATTAAAAAAGCAAAGACAATTAAATCTTTGCTTTAATAATATTATGTTTTAGTTGAGTAAAATTATATAATTAATATTTTATAATTTTTATACTCGTTTAGTATATGCTAAACTTATCCATCCACTTTTATTATTAGCATATGATTTTAGTAATCCCCATCCATTTTGAGTTGCAACAATAGTATAAACACCTTTATCTCTTATAGTTCCTGTTATAGCATATGATGTGCTTGGACCTTTACGAATATTTAATCCATCAGCGGTTACTTTTACTTTAAAAGTTTCATTTACTGTTGTTGGTATATTAGCTGCGGTTGCTGGTGTTGGAGTAGCAACTTTAGGGGTTGACAATTTGTTTATAAAATTTTTGTATATAATTAGTCTATCCTCATTTACGCACCAAGGATTAGGACAAACTTTTCCGGTTACTTGATGGTGCATAATAACATGGTTTTTATCTATATTATATTCTGCCATAAGCAATTTAACAAGTTCAACCGCATTATTAAAAGTAGCATCTGTAAAATACCAATCTGTATCTGTTGCATACAAAGTATTCTTTTTAGATTTGTTACTACACATTTCTATATTTATAGAATTTTTATTAGTACATTTACCATAATATTGTGCAGCAAGAGAAGTAGATTTTGTGGTGTATTTACTACCTCCAACCGCCCAAGTGTATCTATTTTTTATATCTGCATTATATTGTACAGCGGTTTCATCATCTACAATGTAGTCTGCGGAAGCCTCTGCTGTACTTGTTTTAAAATAATTTGCTGTAGACGCAGCACTTCCTTTAGTAGATTTAGTTCCTGCTGTATAATGTAATACAATCCATTCTATTTTTCTATTGGGAGAATAAGTTGTTTTATTTGTTGAAACATAATTTTTAATTAATTGCATAATATATTTCACCCCTTATATTTTTACATTAATTGTGCTATTTTTGCTATATTACTACGTCTTATCTCTTGTAAAGTAACTTCACCATAAAATTCTTTACCTCTATAAACTTCAGAAACTCTTTTTAACCCATTACTATTGCCTTCATATAAATTTAAATCAACTTGGGCTTTATCATCACCATCAAGAATACAAATGCAATCTTCACCTATTCTTTGTAGCGCTAACCGCATTAATTCTACACTTAAATTTTGGGCTTCTGTTATATAAATACCTGCATTCATTCCAGAGGTGTCAAACCCTCTAATATCAGACATAGGTAACAATAATAATTTTTCAGTTTCTATCAGTCTGCGGACTTCTATATCAGAACCTATTTTACTAGATAGGAAGTTTCCGATTTGGGCGTCTAAAAGTTTCTCATCTCTGCTACCCGGATAAAAACCTAGTTTAGCACTTCCCAAGGTAGCTACCGTGTTACAAAAGATAATAATTTTGTCTATTTCATGTTTATCTAATTTAGAAAATAAATAACCTAGAGCTAATAAAGATTTACCTGTTCCCGCAGGTCCTCTTAACAAAGTCATTTGATTATTTATTAAACTATCCATCGCTATTTCTTGGTATATATCTTTTGGTTTTATATTACCAAACATATTAGAAGCAAAAGTAGGATATATAATTTTATTAAAATTATTATCTTTATATTTATATTTATCAATAATTTTATTATTTTTATCTTTTATAATAAGATATTCATTATCTAACAAATTAAAATCATTATTATTTAACATTGTTTGATAAAAATTAGATAATTCTTCGTCATTAAGATAAACTTCCTTAAAACCGCAGTATTTATCTTCTTTTGGTGTATCATATTTACCGTAAATTGTTGATAAGCCCTTTTCTTTTGCTCTTATATAACAACCATAATCATTTGTTACAAAAGTGAATGGTTCAGAATATTGAATTGCATCATAGATAATAGCTATATCATTACATACATAATCATTCTTTTTGTTCATTATTACAATATCACAAATATCTTGATTTTCTACAATCTTTTTAATTAATCTCCTTGCTTTTTCTTTTATTTCTGGAGATTTATTTGCTGAAGTTTTTATATGTTCTAATTCATCAATAGTAATAGAACTAATAGCAAATTTTTGTTCAAAAGCACTATCTATGCAATCTAGCAAGGCGCAAGTATCATAAAAATACTTATTACTTATCTTCTTCATCTTCTTCAACATATTCTTCCTCTCTTGTACTATCTATTTGAAAACCTATTTGAGAAGTATTAATAGGAGGTTCTACTTTTTCTGCTTCTTCAAGAGTTTCTTTTAAAGACTGCTCTTGTATGGCGGTTTTCAAATAAAAAATATTATAAAGATATTGAAAAATTTGTTCTATAACAGTAACTAAACCGTGCATTATTGGTATAATAAAACCTATAAATATACACCCAAAAATAAAATTTTTCATAATATATCTCCTTTTATTTATTTAAAAATTATATTATTATAATTAAATAAAATTGATATTATTTTTTCTTATTATATCATAATTTTTTTAAAAAGTAAAGGGTGTATTAACTACACCCTTATATTTTAGCTTCCTTTATATCTTCAAACAATTCTTCTATTGATACAGGATACATATTATGAGCATCTAAACAAACATTATAGCACCAAGGATATTGAGAAGAAAATTTTTCTTTTGAATGAGTATGCCCATGAATACTCCACACTTTTATATCTTCTTGAAAATTACTCGTTATCATGGGATAATGTGTTAAAGTCCCTATTTTCTTTTTTATTTTTACTCTATATCCAAAAACTATATCATTAAAAATTTTAGCTTTTACAAATTGTTTAATTTTATTATCAGTGTCATGATTGCCTATAATTAAATATTTTTGTCCATTTAATCTTTTAATATATTCAATAATTTTATCTATATTTACCCCTAAACCAATATCGCCTAAAAAATAAACAACATCATTAGGATTAACAATAGAATTATGTTTACTGATTATATCTTCATTCATTTCTTCAATAGAAGAATATCCTCTTTCTTGATAAATGAATTTTCTATTATGACAAAAGTGATGGTCACTACAAAAAAAGATATTGTTTGTATTTATTTGTTCTTGCATTATTTTATTCCTCCACTTCTGTTAAACTTCCATCTTCATTTAACATAAATATCTTAAAAAATCCTTCGCTTTTAGTAGGAATAGTAAATTTATTTGCCATATTATGAATCGCAACATCTGGAACTCTGGCGGTTCCCTCTCTTTTTGCATTCCTACTTAAACATAATTGAAGCTGCCTATCAAATACAATAGCTACTTTAGTACAAGGTGTGTTTATTCTAGTAAGAACTTTTAACCGAGATGCTTTATTCACATGAGTAGCGTCCGCAAAAACAGTATAACCTTTATTTAATAAATTATTTATTTGATTTATATAATTATTAAATACTTGCGTTTCTTTATCAAAAAATTTATCTTTGTCAGTTAAGAGAGAATTACGAATATTATCTCTTGATACCCATATTGAATTAGGAGTTATTTTAGTTATTTTTCTTGCATAAGTTGATTTCCCTGAAGCTGGTATCCCCACAAGTAAAAATAATATAGGCTTATTTTTCGTCATTATCTATTCCTTCTTTCTTATTTCTATAAATACAATTAATTGAATGATTTGCATTCCAACATTTACCATTTTGATTATAAGGACATTCTTTTTTACAAGTAGCTAATTCATTTAAACTTATTCTTTTTCCATCTACAAACCTGCCAAGTTTATACTCTAATTCAAAATCTTCATAATTATATTCACCATAAGGTCTAACTTCTACATGATTAGTTTCTTTTTTACAATGAATACAATATAATTTTTTAAGATGTCCCGGCTCTCTTTGCTGTCCATTTTTCCTTGCAATATTTATACCTTTTTGTCCACATTCTGTACAATAAAAATCACTTAATGTAAAATTTATTGTGCGTCTTTTGTTTCTTGCCATTTTTATTCCTCCTTTATTTCTTTATACTTTATTATAACAAATTTTTTTATAAAAAGAAAAAAGTTACTAATAAATAGTAACTTTCTTATTATAAATATATTAACCGTAACAAAAGTAAGTTGTAGAATGATACCAAGGGGTACTCATTTCACATACTTTATAAGTACCATTACCTTGTTTACAAGTAGATTGAAAAATAACATTTGATGGACAACTTACTTCATTATTTAGTACTGCGGTTGCAGCATCTATAGCTATTTGAGAAGGATATGCACTAAATTTCTTACCCTAAACAGAGGAATATTGATTTTTTTGATAAATAACTTCACTAATTGTATTTGGGAATCGAGAATCTTTTACTCTGTTCATTACAACACAGCCAACGAGTTGGTTATGCTCTATTGAACAGCCTTCTCCTGCTTCCGCATTTATAAGTTTTGCTAATAATAGTGTATCTGGATTTAAATCTGACGCATATGTTGGTGTTGTGCCGAAGCACAACGGCATAAGTGTGAGAATTACACAGATAAACAAATTTATCTTTCTCATATGTTTAATATCTTCCTTTCTTAATAAAGTGTAAGTAAAAAATCTTCAAAACTTTTTGTGTTTTCTGCGGGAAAAGTAACTGAAAACCGCTTAGATGGATTAATAGACATTACTCCTAAAAGAGATTTACCATCTACTTTATAAATATCTCTTTCTACTATAACCTGTCCTTCAATTTTTGCTGCTTCTTGAACAAATTTCATAACATCAGCAACAAGATTAATTTTTATGCTAATTGTTTTTGTCATTTTTAATATTCACCTCCTTAAAATTACACATTTTTATATATGCGTTTAATTTTAATAAATTTAATTATTTCTGACCAAGCAGGTATTTTCTGCTAACATTTTTAAAAGATTTGTTAGGGTCTGCTACATTTCTGTATACATATCCTTCTCTTGGTCCTGTTGCCCCATTCGCTTCGCAAGGTCCATCTGCGGTTTTCTTAAATTCTTCAAAATCATCTAGGAGTATATATTCTGTATCAATGATTGGTACCCAGTCAACATTAAATCTCTTAAGTTCTTCACGACCTCTTGTAGTATCCCATCTTCCATTTTCAGAATCTATTAAATTAAACACAAAAAATCTTAATGTATTAAATTTATGGGGGTTTCCTTGTATAGCAGTTCCAGCTTCTGTAACACCTGCGCCTTCACCCTGAATAGCTACATATTTCCACTCTGGGTGTTCTTTAAGGAGAGTTTCAAGAGTTTCTCTAATATGATATTTCTCTTCTATCTCCCAATAGACATTGTCGTCATCAAAGAAGCAAGACTGATTGGGCGTAAGCTGTCTTATATTGCGAGAACATACATAAAATTCTCTTCTACCAAAAGGCTTTCTTTCAAGAATATAAGTACAAGAGGTACCATCTATTTTTGTTGTTTTTACCCAAAGAGATTTATCTTTCAATATCCAAGGCATATTTTCTACTCTTTCTTCGTCTGTTTTCTTTATATAAGGAAACTTAGTAGGAAATGCGGTTTTCTTATCTTTTTTCTTTCCAAAAAAGAAGAACATCATTTCTCTACCCCAAGAGTATTTCATAATTTTCTTAACAAACTTGTTTTTAAATACTTTTGGTTTGCGGTTTATCATAGAAGAGTATTTATCTATATTAGATTTTCTCTGATTATCCGCAGGTTCATAGTAAGTAACACCCAACTCTTCTGTAACAAAATCGCCCACATTTTTATCTGCAAATTCTGGAAAATCAGTTAAAGGTAATACGAGTCCTTGAGAAACTACTTTGCACATTTTCTGTGTCTTTACTCTATATTTTCTCTTGGACATAAAAGCAAATCTTTTATCTAAAGGATTTACTTGAGAATCTATTTCAAAATAAATAGCTTTATCTCCAACTTTCATTCCTTTGCCTATTACACACCACCAGCCATTTACTCTTGCATATTCAACTCTATCATAACCTTCTAGCGGACGAATTTCTGCAATTTCAACAATATAAGCTAATTCTCTTTTACCTGTCTTTGGATTTAACATTTAATATTCCTCCCCACCTGTAGCAACTTTAATTATAGCAAAGTATCCATTATCTGGGTCTTCAGCATAAGCTTGCATATAAAGTTCATACATATTCTTTGTCATATTATTTATTTCTCCTTTCTTTATTTTCTATAATTATTATAACAAATTTTTAAAAAAAAATAAAGGCTGATTTTTTAGTCAGCCTTTATCTAAGTTTTCTGGAGGAGTATTAGGCAACGCCCGCAAATCATTCATAAAATCTGTAATAAATGAATTGCCCTTTTCCTGTTTATAATGTTCAAAACGTCTTTCTAAACATTCTAAACTAAAGTCATCAATATATTTTTTCTCATAACAAAAATAATGGTGCCTTTCAGTAATATATGATTTTATATTATCTTTATCAGATTCAATCAAAAGAAAAACAGAATCTTTTAATTCATCAAGTTCTTCTTTTAAATCAGCTATTGTATCTTGATTTTTTTTGGGTAATTCTGTTTTTATAGCTATTTTTTTTATTCTATCAGTATACCAATCTATAAAAGAAACCAATCCTTTAAAAGCTAATGCCAAAGTAATAACAATAGCTAATATTTCTGTTAGAGAATAAGCTTGAAATAGCTCAATCATATAATAATTCCTCCCTTCGTTAAAATATTAAAAAACAAAAGGAGGAGTTAATCTGTCTTACCCATATTATAAAGATGGAATTACTATTTTAATATAAGTTCCTTTTACCCCACCATTAGTTATTTCTGCTACTTCTGCTTTTGTCATTTTATTAAATAAAGAAGAATAAACGGTTCTTGATATACCAGTTTCTTCAATTAATTTACTAATAGAAACTCCCCCGCAAGTTCCAATTTTAGTTTTAACAGATTCAAAAGCCTTTTTCTCTAACATAGTAAGAGAATCAAGAAATTCAGAGGCAGTAATAGTTTTATTAGACAGTTCTTTAGTAACATTTGACTTTATTAAATTAAATACTTCATCTTGTATAAATTGAATAGTTGCATTTGATTCTTCTATAGGTAATAAATTACTATTGTTTAAAACAGTTTCTTGCAATTTTTTTAATTGTTCAAGAGTTGTTTTGGCAATTTTATCTAATTCTTCTTCTTTCTTTTTATTATATTTAATATCATATAACCAATTATGAGTATTTATGTTTTTTGTACACAAGACTTCCTCAAATGGTAAACCATTAATATAATCTAATGCGGAATTGAGAAGTCTAACTCCATTATATATATCTTTTGCGGTTCGTTCCTTTTTTTCTAGGTGATAAATTCCATGACCTATTAACCGCATAACAAGTGATTTAGGATTTATTTTTGTATATTTATTACGATGATTATAAAATATTTCTTTAAAAGCTTCTTCATATTTAGGATTGATAACTTTATAATCTGTATAAAGTAATTGTAAAGCACTCATTTTTTGTGATATAATATCTTCTACAAAAGAACGTATATCAAGAAAAAATAACTTATTATTTTTATTTATTTGATATTCTTTATTTATTTTATTGTTAAAATATAGTGTTTTAAATTTAGGAAAAATAATGACATAAGCATCTATATCACTTACGCCTTCTTTATAATATCCATAATTCATACTACCATAAGCAAAAACACCTAATAATTCTAGTTCAGCAAATTTGTCTGTTGTTAAAAAATCATAATAGGATTGCAAACTTTCTTGAATCATATTTTACCTTTCTTTTTTTATTTTATTATAACAAAAATTTTAATAAAATTCAATGGGCAAAACCATTATAAACTTTTATTTTTAATTTTATATAATATAGGTAGAGAAATAACTATAACAGGGAGTGAAAAATTATGAGCTTTATATTAACAGATAATAATGATAATAAAGTAAAATATATAATTAGTGCTTTCACTGATACAAGAGCGGAAGTAGCAACTGCTCCAACTAATTTTACCCCCGGAAGTGTATTATGTGCAATAGATGATGGCTCAGTTTGGGTATTAAATCAAGAACATGAATGGCTTGAGTTAATGCCTTTTAACACAGGAGGTGTTTAAGAATGAGTGGAGGCGTAGATGTTGTAACCTTAGCTTTAGCTAGAAGGTAGACAGATAAACAAATATATAACGCAAATCAATTACATTTAAGCAAAGAGCTTGTAGATGTTCTTCCACCTCCAGAAGAAGCTAACGACCATACTTTATATCTCTTGAAAAAAGAAGATGTATATGGTAATGATAAGTATGAAGAATACCTCCTTATAAATGGTGAATGGGCTTGTATTGGAGAAACATCTGTTGATTTAAGAGATTATGCTCGTCTTAGTCAACCAAACATATTTACAGCTAATAATAACTTTACACAAGATGTTGAGATAAATGGTAGTTTATCTGTTGATGGAATAACTAATTTAAATAATGAATTAGAAGTTACTGGTCAAGCAATTTTTCATGATGATACAACTATTGAATCTAATTTGACAGTTAATAAAGATACTATTAATCAAGGTAAATTAACTGTAAATGATACCGCAGATTTTGGAAAAGATGTTAATATTACTAATAATCTTACAGTAAATGGAAAAACTACTATAAATAAAAATGGTCAAACAACAATTATTGATGGAGATACAATTACTGTAAATAATAATGATAACACTGTAACTTTAGATTCAAGCGGTTTAACAGGAACCGCAGACCAATCTACAATTACAAATTTTGCTAATATAGAATCAACTACTTTTACAGAAAATGGTGAAACTCTCGAAGAAAAATATGCAAGATTAAATTCTCCTAATACATTTACTGGTGAAAACACTTTTACAGATGATATAACTGGAACTAATGCTAATTTTGCGGGAACAATAGAAGCACAAGAATTTACATTAGATGGTGAATCTATTGATGCTAGATATGCAAAAGTAGATTTTGATAATGTTTTTACTGAAAGAAATGATTTTGAGGGCGAAACTTATCTCAACGGAGAAACAACAGCACATAAATTAAATGTTGTTGAAGATAAAGAAAATCTTAATGATGGTATAGATTTAGTAAATACTACTTTAAGTGCGGTCGGTGATGGAACTAATTATGTAGCTACTGTATCCGCAGATGAAATTTCTTTAGAGGATGAAGAAGCAGGTAGAGCTATAATAAATGTAGCAGATAATAAACCTAGAATAATTGTTGAAGATAATGATGGAAATAGCTCTACAGTTGGTATAAATAATTTTACCGCCAAAGATAGTGATAATAATCAACTAACAATAAATTCTACTACTATTCTTGGCTCTGGTTCTCAAAATATAGAGGGTTTTTCTTATGTTGATGCTACTGAATTAAGAGAGAATAATGTTAGTCTTGAAGATAAATATTTACAAATAACAGATGCAGAAAAGCAATATAATACTTTAGATGATAAGATAACTAAAGAAATAGATAGAGCAACTACAGCAGAAACTACTTTAACTGAAAATTTAGAGAAAGAAGTAGATAGAGCAACTGTCGCAGAAAATGCGATAGTTCAAGATTTAGCAGATGAAACCGCAAGAGCTATACAAAAAGAAGAAGATATTGAAAACAATTTAAATACAGAAATAAATAGAGCTACTTTAAAAGAAAAAACAATTGAGGATAATTTAAATACAGAAATAGATAGAGCAAAAAATAAAGAAAATGAAATTGAAAATAATTTAAATTCTGAAATATCAAGGGCTACCCAAAAAGAAGAAGATATAGAACAGAATTTAAATGATGAAATAGCAAGGGCTAAAGCACAAGAAACTGAAATAGATACAGCTTTAAAAGCTGAAATAACAAGAGCTACTACTAGAGAAGATGAAATAGATAACAAATTAGATTCTGAAATTCAAAGAGCTCAAGAAGCTGAAAGTAATCTTACCACTAGCTTAAATGAAGAAATAACAAGAGCTGAAGATGCTGAGAGTGCTCTTACAACTAATCTTAATGCGGAGATAGATAGAGCTACCAAGGCAGAAAAAGCTAATACAACTGCAATATCTAATGAAGTTACTAGAGCAACAGATAGAGAAAATGAAATTGAATCTAATTTAAATACTGAAGTAGATAGAGCGCAAAAGGCTGAAAAAGCAAATAGTGATGCTATTACTGCGGAGGCAGAAAGAGCAAAAGCTAAAGAGAAAGAATTAGAAGATGGATTAGCTGCGGAAATTGCTAGGGCGGAAGGTGCTGAAGGTACTCTCACATCTGACTTAGAGAAGGAAATAGCTAGAGCTACGGCCGCTGAAACCGCTAATATAACCTTAATAAATCAAGAAACAACTAGAGCTACACAAGCAGAAGATGTATTAACTACTGCTGTTGATAAGGCTCAAGATGCTATTGATATATTAAATGGAATAGGTGAAGGTTCAGTAAGTAAAACTGTTGCAGATAAAATTGCTGAAATAGTAAATGGTGCTCCATCAAGTCTTGATACATTAAAAGAGATTTCTGATTGGATAAATGACCATCAAGATGAAGCTGCTTCAATGAACTCTGCTATAACTAAAAATAAAAATGATATAGCAAGTTTAACTAAAACTGTTACAGATAATAAAACTGACTTAGATGCTAAAAATTCTGAACAAGATAAAGCTTTACAAGATGAAATTGCTAGAGCTAAAGGTGCAGAACAAACAAATGCAACGGCTATTTCTACTGAACAAACTAGAGCAACAACCGCAGAAAAAGGGTTACAAGATAAATTAGATGCGGAAGTCGTTAGAGCAACTAAGGCTGAACAAGCTAATTCAACTGCTATTGCTACTGAAAAGAGTAGAGCTGAGGGTGCTGAACAGGATTTAGAAGATAGTATTGCAGCAGAGATAACGAGAGCTACTAAAGCAGAAAAAGCTAATGAAACTGCAATAACAGCTGAACAAACCAGAGCTCAAGAAGTTGAAGATACTTTAAAATCTTCTATAACAGCCGAGCAAACAAGGGCATCTGCAGCAGAAAAGAAAAATGCAGATGCTATAACCGCATTACAAACAGAACAAACAACTCAAAATAACAAAATTTCAGCGGTTGAAACAAAGAATACTTCTCAGGACACAGAGATTGCAGATATAAAAAAGAAATATCTTCCATTAGCAGGTGGAACTATGACCGGTGCAATTACAGGCTCTTTAAATGGAAATGCTACATCAGCTACTAAATTACAAAGTTCAGCAGGTTCAACTAATCAGCCAGTCTATTTTGCAAATGGACAACCTGTTGCAGGCACTTTAATATTAAGTGAAGCAGAATATACTCTTCTTCATAATAAGCTTGCAACTATAAAAGTTAGTTAAATAAATATATATAATAGGAGATAAAAGGAGTTTTTATGAAAATAGCTGTTTATACAATTTGCAAAAATGAAAGTCAATTTGTAGAGCGGTGGATAACATCAATGTATAATAATGGAAAAGGTGCGGATTCCGCATATGTATTAGACACTGGCTCTACAGATGATACAATTAAACAATTTAAAAAGACAATAAAAAAATTAAATATACCTAAAAATTGGTTACATATAAAAAAGAAAAAATATAAATTTTTTAGGTTTGATATAGCTAGAAATGATAATTTGGATATGATGCCAAAAGATACTTATAATGCTCTTGTTCAAGTCGACTTGGACGAAGTGCTCATTCCGCAGTTTTGGGAAGATTTAAGATTAACTATATTAAAACACCCTAATTTTGAAAGAATAAATTATTTGTATGCTTGGAATCATAATGATAATGGAGATAATGGGCGTGTATTCTGGTATAATAAAGTACATCCACAAGGCGGTTTTAGATACAAAGCCGCAGTTCATGAATGCAGTGAAAATGTTGAACCAGATAAATACCATTATGAGGGTGAATATGATTTAAATCCAGAAATTGTTTATTTACATCATTATCCAGATAAAACTAAATCAAGAGCACAATATTTACCACTGTTGGAGATAAGAGTTAAAGAAGCTCCAGAAGATTTAAATGGACTAATATATTTAGTGCGTGAATATGTTGCTTATAATCCAAAAGATTTGAAGGGCTTAACCGCCGCATTGTAGGGTTATATGAAAGACCCCTATGGAGGTTTAGCTTGGACTTTTGCAACATATATAGCTAAAATTTTAGAAGCTAATAATTTAAATAATGAGGCAGATTATTTTTATAAACTAGCTATTGAAAAAGATAAAACTATAAAAGATTCTTACCTTAATTACGCTACTTTTTTAGCTTATCAAGGGAGAGGTAAAGAATCTTTAGATATATTAGAAAAAGCTGAAAAAAATACAATTAGATATTATAATTGGACAGAATTAGATTATAATTATACTTGGCGTCCACTTCATATTAAGGCTGTTGCTTATTGTTGGATTGGTGAATATGAAAAAGCTAAATGTGTTTTTGAAGAAGCTAAAGAAAAATTTATTACTACAACTAAAGATTATGAAGAAGCTAGATATTATGGTTTCTTTGACGATTATCAATGGTTAATAAATTATTTGGAGGAACGATAAATGGCTGAAAATAGTAAGACATATAAAATTATAGATGAATTAATTGACAAAGTTTCTACTATCAGCTTAACTCCCGGACCTCAAGGAGTCCAAGGTCCAGCTGGCCCCCAAGGATTAGTAGGACCTACAGGACCAACTGGAAAGACTGGCAATACTGGCGCTCAAGGACCTGTGGGACCTATAGGTCCTACTGGTTTAACTGGTGCCGTAGGACCTAAAGGCAATACTGGAGAGAAAGGTGCTC
>CANQNA010000004.1 GCA_947625005.1 uncultured Bacilli bacterium | reverse complement strand
TTAAGATTAGGAATTGGTACTAAAAAACCCGATATTGAAATTAAATATCCAGAAGAACATTTTACTATGGAAGAAGACAATTTAAAAGATATAATTGGTGATTTAGTTAATGAATCTAAAGATATTACGGATGTACCAATAACTTTAAATTTTAGAACTAATAAAACTGTAGGAATTATTGGAAATCAAACAACAGTAAATAGTTTTATAGACAATTTAATGTTGCAAATAATGGCATATCATGGGTACGATATGTTAAGAATAGTTGTTTTAACTAGTGAAAAAAATAAAAATTATTGGGAAAAATTTAGAAATTTATCCTACTTTTGGAATAATGAAAAAACAGTTAGATTTTTTGCAACAAACAAAGATGATGTTAATAAGGTAACAAGTTATTTAAAAGAAGAATATAATTATAGATTAGAAATGGTAAAAGAAGAGGAGATTCTTTTTACACCACATTATTTAATAATTACAGATGACATTTCTATTGTTAAAAATAATTTCTTTATAAAAGATTTATTAAAATTAAATGTTAAATTGGGGTATAGTTTAGTTATTAGTGTAGAAAAGTTAGATGATTTACCAAATGAATGTAATATGTTTATAAATGTCAATCCTGATTCTTCAGGAATATTTACAAATCAAATGGATAATGAAAATCAAGCAACATTCAAACCTGATTTAGTTAATTTTTCTTTAAGAAATTGTATTACAACAGTTAGTAATATACCTGTAGATATTGCAAATGGAAATTTTATTTTACCATCTCAATATGGTTTTTTAGAAATGTATGATGTTGGTAATGTAAATCAATTAAATATCTTAAATAGATGGAAAAATAATGATGTTGTTAATTCTTTGGAAGCACCTGTAGGAATTGATGAACAAGGAGAGTTGTTTAATATAGATTTACATGAAAAAGCTCATGGACCCCATGGACTTGTGGCAGGAATGACAGGTTCAGGTAAATCTGAGTGGATTATTACTTATATTTTATCAATGGCAGTTAATTATAGCCCTGAAGAAGTTCAATTTGTTTTAATTGATTATAAAGGTGGAGGTTTAGCGCTTACTTTTGACAATAGAGAAAATAATATAAAATTGCCTCATGTTGTTGGAACAATTACAAATTTGGATATTGTTGAAATTCAAAGAAGTTTAGCAAGTATAGAAGCAGAATTAAAAAGAAGACAAGCGCTTTTTAAAAGTGCTAGAGAAGAATTAAAAGAAAGTAGTATGGATATTTATAAATATCAAGAACTATATAGACAAGGAAAACTTAAAGAACCAATGAGTCATTTATTTATTATAAGTGATGAATTTGCAGAACTAAAGGCTCAACAACCTGAGTTCATGGACGAACTTATTTCAACTGCTCGTATAGGTCGTTCTCTTGGAGTGCATTTAATACTTGCTACTCAAAAACCTAGCGGAGTAGTAGATGATCAAATATGGTCAAACTCTAAATTTAGAGTTTGTTTAAAAGTGCAAGATAAAAGTGATTCAAATGATATGTTAAAATGTCCTGATGCTGCTATGTTAAAAGAAACAGGTAGATTTTATTTTCAAGTGGGTTACAATGAATTATTTGCTAAAGGTCAAAGTGCTTATGCAGGTTGTCCCTATTATGAAAGTGATAAAAAAATTACTATAGTAGATTCAAGTATTGATTTTGTCAATGAAGTAGGAGAAATAATAAAAAAAGGCGATATAACAAAAAATAATACTCAATATGTATATAAAGGAGAAGAGTTACCAAATATATTAAATTATATAATTAACACTACCGAAACAGAAAATTTAAAAATTAAACCTTTATGGTTATCTCGCATACCTAATGTAATTTATGTCGATAAATTAAAAGAAAAATATAATTTTACCAAAAAAGATTATTATCTTGAACCTGTTATTGGAGAGTATGATTATCCAAGCAAACAATTTCAAAATGTCTTAACTTTACCAATAAGTAGTGATGGAAATATTTTAGTTTATGGTTCAAGCGGAAGTGGAAAAGAAAATTTAATTACAACTCTTATTTATTCTTTGATTTCTACGTATAGTATTTATGAAGTAAATATATATATTGTTGATTTTGGGACAGAGGTTCTAACCAATTTTGAAGCTGCTCCGCATGTTGGTGATATTATTCATTCTGGTGAAGATGAAAAAATAGAAAATCTCTTTAAATTTATTAAAAACGAAATAGCTTATAGAAAGAAAAAATTTGCTAATTTTAATGGTAACTATACTGATTTTGTAGCAAATTCTCAAGAAAAAATCCCCAATATGTTAATTATTTTTAATGGATACGAAGTATTTAATGATCTTTACGAAAATTATCTTGATGTAGTAAGTGAACTTACACGAGATTGTATTAAATATGGGATTTACTTTATACTTACTAGTGCAAGTGTTAGTGGAGTAAAAACAAGAGTAAGTCAAAATTTCAAAACTATTTTATCTTTACAATTAAATGATGAATTAGATTATCGAAATTTATTAGGTAATACTAATGGAATATTCCCATCAAAAACTGTAGGACGTGGTTTAATTAAATTAGATAGAGTAGTAGAATTTCAAACAGCTTATGCTTTTCCAAAAGAAACGTTATATGAAAATATTAAAACTTATTGTATTAAGTTATTTATGAATGTTAAGATGAAGGCTAGAAATATTCCTGTTTTACCTGAAGTTGTAACATATAACGATATAATTAAAGAGGAAATAACAATTTCTAATGTTCCTGTAGGAATAGTGAAAAAGACTTTATCAGTTGCCAATATTAAATTACAAGAATATATTTCATATTTAATTTCTGTTAGAACATTTGAAGATATAATTCCTTTTACAGATAAATTAATAGGAGTTTTAGGTAGTAGTAAAAGTTTTAATACATTTGTAATGGATGCAAAATTTGCTCTAGAAAATAATAAGTATGCGAATGTTGATTATCGTAATTCTAATTATAGTGAAATATTAACAAAAATAAATCAATATGGAGAACAAATATATGAAGTATTACAAAATAACAATTTTAATAAAAAAGCAATTGCAAATGTTCGTGAAATTGTTTGTGTTATTATTGGATTAGATAAATTTGTTTCTAGTTTATCTGCAGATGACAAGAAAATTTTTGAAAACATAATGAACAAAACAAAAGAAACTATAAAAATTCACTTTATTTTTGTTGATTCGGCAGGTTCTTTAAAGAAAAAAGAAATGGAATCTTGGTATAAAGATACTGTTGATGCAAGTAGTGGATTATGGATAGGTGATGGGTTTGCTGAACAATTTTCAATTAAACCTACTAAATTAGAGCAATCTTACTATCAACCTATTGGATTAAAATATGGCTATTTAGTTGAAAATGGTGTTGTAAGTTATATTAAATTAGTTGAGAAACAAAAATAGAAAGATGGGTTAATACTCATTTTTCTTTTTTTAACACAGAAGTTTACACTTTGTCAAAAAACAAATTGACAAAATAAAAGGCAAAGATATATACTGAAGATAAGATAGGACAGAAAAAAATCCTATAAAGAAGTACTATAGAGGAGGGTAAAGAATAGTATGGATATACAAGTAAATAATTTAGATCAAGGCTATAATCAATGTGAAGAATTAAATAATATGGCCGCAAGAGAAGGAGAAAAATTGATTAGTGATTTAGGAAGTGATATCACAAATTTGAAAGCACATTGGAAAGGTAGCGATGCAACAGTACATATCAATAATTTGATAAAAGTATATGACGCATTAATAAGTTTAGCAACAGATGCTAAAGGAGTAACATCAGTAGCAGCTAATAAAATAATAGCAATGCAACAAGTAAGACAAAGTAATGGAGGAGCAGGAATGGTAGGTAATCCACTACCAAGTAGTGCACCAAATGCAGGAGGAATAGGACCAGTAGAAGAAACATCAGAATATTATTGTGATCCATCAGCAAAAGGAGATTACGATCAATTAGTCCAAATATGTACAGATTACAATGCATTTAGAAATAATTTTCAAACAAAGAAAGATGAATTACTTTCAAATTGGACAGCAGGAGCAGATAGAGGGAATGCAGTAAATGCATTTAATGAATTTGAACAAAATGCAGAGACATATAATACATATTTAACAAATGCAAAAGAGAATTTAGGAATAGCAGTAAGTAATCTTTCACAATTATAAAAGTGAGCGACCATAATTGTGTCGCTTTTTAAATAGAGAAAGAGAGGGAAAATAAAATGCCAGAAACATATGAGAAATATTTACCAATAGGTAGTGTAATAATATTAAAAGAAGCAACAAAGAAATTAATGATAACAGGATTTTGTATAGCAGCAACAGACAATCCACAAGAAGTATATGATTATAGTGGATGTTTATATCCAGAAGGATTAATATCATCAGATCAAGTAGCATTGTTTAATCATGAACAAATAAGTAAAATATATGCAATAGGATATTCTGACGAAGAAGAAAAAGAATTTAAAAGAAAATTAAAAGAAGAAGTAGCAAAACAAAGATAAAAAATGGCAAGTTCAAGTTATTATTATAGTCAGATGCTACAATATTCTCGTAGCAAAAGAACAATGCAAACTAAAAAAGAAAAGTATGATGGATATTTAAAAAAACTACAAAACGTAGAGAGATGGATACCAGAACTAAATACGACAATAACAAATGCCAATAATAATTTATTGGGAGGAGGATATTTGATAGGAGAAGGAGTATCCTTAGATAATGGAGAGCTAAAAGAAACAATAAATAAAATAGAGACAACCGAAGAAAGTATAAAAGGAGTAATAACGAAAGTAGAAGCTAAAATAACAGAAATGACAAACGAGATAAATAGATTAGGAAATTTATACAATGAAGCCAATGAGAATTATAAGAGGGCGAAACGAGAAGAAATGATGTGATAAAGTGTTTAATGTAAATCCAGAAAAATATTATGCGGCGTTAAAAAGTTTAAGTGAAACAGTACAACTATTAATAAGTAAACAAAGCACAATAACAGAATTAACAAGTTATCCTTCAGGATTTGAATATGCAGGAGAAGTAAGTGAAATAATTTCAAATCTAAGTGCAATAAAAGCAAGTACAAGTAAAATTGAAAGAAAAGCAAGTGAAACAAAAGATAAACTATGTAATTTAGATAATGCATTTGCTGTAGCCTATTATGCATGCGCTTCAAGTGAGTATAGTGATTTTGTCGGACCATTGCCAGAGAGTAAAAGACAATATGCAGAAATGAATCAAGAGAAATATTATGATACATTGTTTAAATACTGTCAAGACTTGGATTCACAAGGAATTTTAAATCAAATGCCAGAAGAAGTACAAGAATGGTACAAAAATGCGAAGTATTATAAAAATGAAATGACATCATTAAGTTATGAACAGAAAGCGTTGGAAGAACATTTAGCAGAAAAACCAATAGATGGATCTGTAACAGAACTAGAGACATGGGAAAAAGAAAGAAAAAGACTACAAAAAGCAGTAGAAGATCGAGAAAAAGAATTAGGAATATATGAAAACAAATGGTATGAAGATATAGGGCAAATGATAGTAAAAACTGGATCGGCATGGGAAAAAGGAGTAACTTCAGCAGTAAACGGAGAAGGATTTACAGATTTAGGAGAAGCTTTCCTACAGACAGGAGCAACAATATATGAGGTTAGAGAAAGTGCCAAAAGTGGAGTAAATAAAATAGGAGAATGGGTAGTAGATGGAGTAACAGCAGTGGGAGGAACAGTAGGAGCAGGAGCGACATGGTTATTTCATGATACATGGAGTGATAATGATAAAGCAGGAGTAGTAATGGATGCTTGGCTAGATGAAGTAAGAAAAGATAAAGTAGGAGAAAGCAGAACAAACTTCTATGAAAATACAAAACTAGGACAATGGATAAATGAGAATTCTAACTTAAAATATGATAGTGCTGGATCAAAAAGTATTCAGGCGGCAACAAGATTTGCAGCAGAAATTGCTATAGCAACCGGAGCAGAATTATCTACGTTTGGAGCTGCAACACCACTAGTAACAGCGATGTTTGCGGCAGAAGGAATAGGACAAGCAACTGAATCATATGCTCAAACAGTAGATAGAGAACATAAAGAATCTTATAATTATGGTTCTGTTTTACTGAATGAAGCAATAGGAGGATTAGGAGGAGCCATGAAAGGGCGAATGTATGGCAAATTAGGTGCAAATACTGTAAGAGCCATATCCAATCCTACAATAATAAAAGAAGGACTAGGAGTATTAAAAGAAAAAGGAGTCAAAAATATAGTACTAAATGACGTAAAAAGTAAAGACTTCGTAATAGATACAGTGATGACAACAGGGCAAAAAGGATATGAAGGATTTGTAGAATACAACAGTACAGGAACGATAAATTGGAAGAAACTAGGAGTAAGTTTTATAGCAGAATTAGCCTATTCTAGAGTTTTGGATAATTTAATGAGTAATAAAGTAAGTGATTTCTTCACAAAAAGAAATAAAATGGATGATATAATGGATGACATAAAAAAGGTTGGAGAAGATGCTATTCATACAGCAGAAAATGTAAATTTCAATAAATCTAGTGATGTTGTCGAATATTTTGGAGATCCTGATATGTATTTACATGATTTATTTGATCAAAAAATAAGAAAAAATCCCAATATATCTTTAGATGAAAAACGAAAATTAATTGATACTTATTTATATCAAGGGAAATACATTGAAGGACCATCTGATACTTTAGAACTAAGGCCAAAAAAATATTCACGAGAAAAAATGTTAGATCTTTTAACTTTAAGTGAAAATGAAAAACAAGTTTATGATTTGTTAGTTAAAAACTATGATTTAAGTATAGAGGGACAGTGGGTTAAAAAATTAACAGAAGAAGAAAAAAGGATACTTAGAACATACACAAAAGAAATGGGATTTGATTTAAATAATACTATTAGAACAGGTGTTGATACACATGGACTTGAAGTTGATTATTCAAAAGCGATAAATGTGATTGATTCTGCAATAGAGAAACAACGCGGGTTAATTAAAGATAAAATAACAGTTTATCGTGGAGTTGACGTTGATGCTTTCGGATTATCTGATACAAGAGATATTGAATCATTAAAAAAACTTACTGGTACTATTTTTGAAGATAAAGCATATCAAAGTTGTTCTGTTTTGAAAAATCAAGCATATACAAAAGATGTACTTTTAGAAATTGAGGTGCCACCTGGATCAAATGGTGCTTATATTGAACAATTTAATGGTTGTGAAATAAAATATCGCCAAGCAGAATTTTTATTAGGAAGAAAAACAAAACTTGTTTTTAAAGATGTTATTATAGAAGATGGGCAAACAGTTATAAAAGCAGAAGTTTTAAATACTTAAAAAAGAAAGGATTTTGTTATGGATAATGGTGAAAGATTTAATATTCACAAAGTAGAATTAGTAAAACAAAATATGTTATTACCATTAGGTACAATTCTATCAATTGTAGAAAAAGAAGATAAAAAAATAATAATAGTAGGTCATAATAAGGTATCACAAGATAATTTAAATTATGACTATATAGGTCAGTTATTGCCGGATGATTCAAGCAAAGGAAGTGACTTAATATTATTTAATAGTGATCATATTATAAAAATTCATTCTATACCTCAATCAATAAATAAAGATTCTAATGAAAAACATCTTAAATGATGTTAAAAAATAAGAAAATTAGAAACCAATATATAAAAAGTGAAAATATTAATTTTAATAAAATATTTTTAAAAACTTTAAATTTTAATCCAGAATATAGATTTAGTAATATAAACGAATTTATTAATGAAATATACAATCTTATATTTCAGCTCTAATTTTTAATAATTACAGAAAAGGTGGTTATTATGAATAAAGATTTTGTAGTTGTTAATGGTGAAAAAAAAGAAATTTATCCAATAATTTCTAAAGAAGAAATAGAGGATAATAGTGATTTATTTGATGAACTTAATTTAGAAGATACTCTAGATTTAACTGAGGTATTAGAAAATGAATGATTTTTTAACGCTTATTAAAACATATTTAAAAATTCATCCAGATTTGATAAATCAAAAATTAAGTAATTTTATATATACTCAATTAATTGCTTATAATTTAGGAAATGATCAAGTGCCTTTTGTTGTGGTAGATTATTTATTTGATTATTGGATAAAAAGAAATGAAAGTAATGAAAATTTGGAGACTTTTGTTAGTGATAAGCATCCATATTTCTGTCAATTCGTAAATAAAAATGCTAGAAATATTGCAGAAGAGACTATAAAATTATATATACCATTGGACGAAGTTCATTTAGCAGAAGGTGCTAATAGAATATTTGACTTTATTGCAAAAGAAGGTATTGAACATAATTCTAAAATTGGTAAAAAAATTAGAAATGATAATATTGTTGTTAGAGTAGCAAAAGTTAGTGATGCTGAAAAAATAATAAATTATGTTATGAGTGATGACTATATTCAAGAAGGTTTATTAAATACTAATCCTTTTACAATAAATATTAAAGGAGTAGGAATAGCTAAAGATGGGTATTATTCTTACAATAAAGAATTATGCCACTCAATTGCTAGGTTAATTTTTATTTTAAATCAAAAAAATAGATTAGATGATTTAAATGTAAATAGTTTAAAATCTTACTTGGAAGAAGTAAAAGATTGTGGCAATGACGATTTAAGAATTATTAATGCTTTACAAAGAGCAGTATTGAGCGGAAGAAAATTAGGTATTGAAGATTTTAAAAATATTATTGCAAATAAAAGTTATGAATTAGATAAAGAACAAATGTTTAAAATAATTGTCATGGAAACATATTTGAAATATGGAATAAATCATACTATAAATGCTATTGCAAAGTATCGTTATAATGGTAATGCAAATGGATTCACAAGAGACAATAATGCCAGATATATGCTTATAAGGAACTTTACTATTGATGACGTAAATGAAATTTTAGCAAATAAAAATTTAGATAATGATAATATAATTAAATCTTATATTGAAAGTATTATGCCTAAAAATGATTATGATTTGATAGTAGCGGCATATAAAGAAACTTTAAATAAATATGGTAAAGAGCAAGCAACTATTGCTTTGCAAGAATTTATTTTACATGGTGAGACTAAATATGTTACAAATGATAATCATGCAAGAGATAATTTGAAAAAAGTAAATGTTTTTGAAATACAAAATATTTTAACAGATGCTTTAAATATAACTGAGAATTTTTCATCTGAAAAATTATTTGAAGTATTTATAAGTCAAATGGAAGAAATAAAAAGTTACAAATAAAAGTTTAAAGGAAAATAATATTTTCTAACTAATATAATCATAATAAAAGAGTAAAAGGCAATAGACTTTTAGATTGAAAAAACTAAAAAACTTTTATATAATATTGATAGAATAGGAGAAAAGATATGGATAGAAATTATGGAACAATAGCTGCTGTTATAGTTTTTTTCATTATTATTATTGTTGGTATTTTTATAGGCTATTTTCTAGCTCAAGCATATCTTAAATAGAATATGAAGTTAAAGAAAAATGTTAAAATCTTTTTAGTTGTTGCCTTAGTTGGAATATTTGTTTTAATGTATGGTATTAATAAATATAAGGAATATCGTTATCATCAAACAAATGAATATAAATTAACTTTATCAGGTTATACAGTAAAAGAAGCTCAAACAATAGAGTCTAAATTATCTAATGAGAATGTAGAAAAATTTATTAATAAAAAGAAAAATGATTATTTAATAGATTTATTAAATGAAAAATATTTTATGCAAAAAAATTTGGATCGTTATCTTGCTTATTATGAAAAAAATGAAGATACTTCTTTAAAAGATGTTGTGGCAATTGTTAATGTAAATGCTGATTTAGAGTGGTATGAAGAAATGACTGATACTGATATGACTAACGAATATGAAATTCTTGTTAATAAATTTCATACAATTAAAGAATATGCTCCAAATGATTTAGTCAATATAGATTTAAATTATGCTTATGAAGGACAACAAATTCGTAAAGAAGCGAATGATGCTTATATAGATATGGCTAGTCAAGCGAAAGAAGCGGGTATTACTTTAATAGTTTCTTCTTCTTATAGAAGTTATGAAGAACAAGATGAAGTATATAAAGATTTTTATTATTCTAAAGGACAAACTTATGCCGATGCTTATGCTGCCCGTCCAGGTAATAGTGAACATCAAACAGGATTAGCTTTAGATATTTTTACTCCTAATGGAACAACAACTGCAACATTTGAAAATACAGAAGCGTATACATGGCTTATTAATAACAGTTACAAATATGGTTTTATTTTAAGATATCCTAAAGATAAAACTTATATAACAGGATATGAATATGAATCATGGCATTATAGATATGTTGGTAAGGATTTAGCGACTAAAATTTATAACGAAGGTATTACATTTGATGAATATTATGCTTATTATTTAGATAAATAATAACTTTATAGATTTAAAATCTGTTTAAAAAACAAACAGATTTTTTATTTGACAAAATAAGTATTATTTTTCAGTTTGTCTTTGGTTGCATATCTTTTTAATTTATTATATAATGTATAGTATGCTATATTAAAAATAGATAAAAAAAGGAAATGTATCATTAAACCTTAACTTATATAAGTAGGGAGGAATAGTATGCAAAAGTTAGACATTAATGAGAACTTTAAGATTATTGGAAACTTAATTAAAAAGAAATTAGATAAAAAGGTTCATAAATTTGAATTAACTTCTACGCAATCAGGAATATTGATATTTATTCTTTTAAATTATAAAAATAACATAAATCAAAGAGATATTGAAAAATTCTTTGATTTATCTAATCCTACAGTAAATGGAATATTAAATAGATTACAATCTAAAGATTTTATTAAAAGAGTTACTAATAATGAGGATAAAAGATCTAAGAATATAATTCCTTTGGAAAAGGCATTTAAATTTCAAAAAGAAATAGAAGAAGAAAAAGACTCTATGAAAAAAAATATGCTTTCAAATATAAAAGAAGAAGATTTGAATATATTTTATAGTGTGCTAGAAAAAATAAAAAGCAATTTAAAGGAGACTTATTAGATGAAACAAATAGGAAAAATAATAAAAAAATATTTTGTATTAATAATAATCATGATTGGACTTGTAAGTTTACAAGCAATGTGTGATTTAAAATTACCAGATTATACCTCAAATATAGTAAATATTGGTATTCAACAAAATGGTATTGATTCTACAGCGATTAAGGTGATTAGAGAAAATGAATTTAATAAATTAAAAGTTTTTATTAATGATAAAGATTTGAATTCTTTGAAAGATAATTATACTTTAATAAAAGAGAATGATAAAAATTATAAAGATAAATATAAAATTTTAAGTAAGGAAGATATTTATGTTTTAAATGATAATGCTGATATTTCTAAAGTAGAAAGTATTTTAACACGACCTTTAGCTTTAAGTATTAATTTAGAACAAATAAAGATTGTTAATATTCCGGAATATCAAAATTATGTGGCTAATTTAGATATAACTGCAGATGCTACTTTAAGTGATGTTCTTCCTCTTATGCCAGAAGAAGTCCAAAAGATAGTGTTGGAGCAAATAAATGAAAGATTTTCTACTATGGAAGATAGTTTGCTCAAACAAAGTGCCATTGAATATATTAAAAGAGAATATAAGGCGGTAGGAATTAATACAGAAACACTTCAGACAGATTACATAAAGTCTACAGGAATAAAAATGTTAGGTGTTTCTTTAGCTGCTATGGCAATTATAATTATTACTTGTTTTATATCAAGTAAAGTAGCTTCTAGATTTAGTAAGGAAATGCGTAGTAGTTTAGTAAACAAAGTTTTAAAATTTTCTAATAAAGAATTTGAAAAATTTTCTAGTAGTAGTTTAATTACTCGAAGTACTAACGATATCCAACAAATTCAAATGTTAATTGTATTAGGATTTAGGATAATTATTTATGCTCCAATTATAGGAATAGGTGCCTTTTTAAAAGTTAGTAGTAATGAAATGGGTTGGGTAATTGGTATAGCTGTTTTAGTTATTTTAATGCTTGTTGGCACACTTTTCGTAGTTACTATTCCGAAATTTCAAAAAGTTCAAGATTTAATAGATAAACTGAATTTAGTGTTTAGAGAAATTTTAAATGGACTTCCTGTTATAAGAGCATTTTCTAATGAAAATTATGAAGAAAAACGTTTTGATCAAGCAAATTTAAATTTAATGAAAATTACTAAATTTGTTAATAATGTAATGGTTACTATGATGCCTATTATGAGTTTTATAATGAATGGTGTTTGTGTTCTAATATTATGGGTAGGTGCTGAAAAAGTAAATGTAGGTACTGTTCAAGTAGGTAATTTAATTGCTTTTATGACTTATGCTATTCAGATAATTATGTCATTTTTAATGATTTCTATTTTATCAATTATGATACCTCGTGGAATTATTAGTATGAAGAGAATTAAAGAGGTTTTTGAAACAGAATCTAGTATAAAAGAAAAGGATAAAGTGGAAGAATTTGATAGTAAATTAAAAGGTCGTATAGAATTTAAAGATGTATATTTTAGATATCCTGATGCAGCTGAAGATGTTATTCAAAATATTAGTTTTGTAGCAGAACCTGGTAAAACAACAGCTTTTATTGGTTCAACAGGAAGTGGTAAATCAACGCTTATTAACTTAATTCCTAGATTCTTTGATGTAACAAGTGGAAAAATTTTAGTTGATGGAGTAGATATAAAAAATTGTTCTTTGAAAAAATTACGAGCAAAAATAGGATATGTTCCTCAAAAAGGATTATTATTTAGTGGTACTATTAAATCTAATATCAATTTGGGTTGTAAAAATGATTTAAAAAAGAAAGATTTAGAAGAATGTGCTAAAATAAGTCAAATTGAAGAATTTATTCAAGAGAAAAAAGATGGCTATGAGACAGAAATTAGTCAAGGTGGAACAAATGTAAGTGGCGGACAAAGGCAAAGAATTTCTATTGCTCGAGCTATAGCGATGGATCCTGATATTTATATATTTGATGATTCTTTTAGTGCTCTTGATTTTAAAACAGATGCTTTAATCAGAAAAGAATTAAGTAAAATTACTAAAAATAAAACAGTTCTTATAGTCGCCCAAAGAATTTCTACTATTATGAATGCTGACCAAATTATTGTTTTAAATGAAGGAGAAATAGTAGGAATGGGGCGTCATAAAGATTTATTAAAAAATTGTAGTATTTACCAAGAAATTGTTCATTCACAATTAGGAAAGGAGGAAGCATAATGGCAAAAAGACAAGGGCCACCACTTCAAGAAAAGCCTAGAGATTTTAAAAATACTTTAAAAAAAGTTTTAAAAAGTTTAGCGCCTTATAAAAATAAATTAATTATAATTATTCTTCTTTCCATTGCTTCTACAGTATTTTCAATAGTTGGTCCTAAAATATTAGGAAATGCAACTACAGAATTATTTAATGGATTGATAAGTAAATTAACTGGAGGAAGTGGCATTAATTTTACTGCTATTTATAAAATACTTATAAGTTTATTAATAATTTATCTTATTAGTATGTTATTTAGTTTAATTCAAGGATGGCTAATGACTGGAGTTACTCAAAAATATACTTATGAATTAAGAAATCAAATTAGTGAAAAAGTTCATAAATTACCTTTATCTTATTTTGATAAATTAACTCATGGAGAAGTTTTATCTCTTGTAACAAATGATATTGATACTATAGGCATGTCTTTAAATCAGAGTGCTACAAGTTTTATTAGTAGCATAGTTATGGTTATTGGTATCTTGGTAATGATGTTATCAATAAATGTAACAATGACTATAATTGCTTTTTTGGTATTACCTGTTTCCGCTTTAATTATTTCTTTTGTAGTAAAAAGGAGTCAAAAATATTTTACCAACCAACAAAATTATTTGGCAGAGGTAAATGGTAATATTGAAGAAATGTATGGAGGTCATACAGTTATTAAGGTATTTAATGCCGAAGATAAAATGTTAGAAAATTTTGAGAAAAATAATGATATTTTATATGAATCATCTTGGAAAAGTCAATTTTTATCTGGACTTATGCATCCTATAATGCAGTTTGTTAGTAATTTAGGTTATGTTGCAATTGCTATTATTGGAGGATATTATTGTATTAAAGGAAAAATAACTGTAGGAAATATTCAGTCATTTATTACTTATACTAAGAATTTTACAAGACCAATTACAGAAGTCGCTCAACAATCTAGTCAATTACAAACAATGATTGCCGCTAGCGAAAGAGTTTTTGCCTTTTTGGAAGCGGAAGAAGAACAATATGAAAATAATTTAGATATGAATATTGAAGATTTGAAAGGAAATGTTGAATTTAAAAATGTTCAATTCGGTTATAATGAAAATGAAATTATCATAAAAAATTTTTCTGCTAAAGTAAATAAAGGACAAAAAATTGCTATAGTAGGTCCTACAGGAGCGGGAAAAACAACTATGGTAAAACTATTAATGAGATTTTATAATGTAAATTCTGGAGAAATTTTAATTGATGGAAAAAACATTAATACTTTTAAAAGAAAAGATCTAAGAAAAATTTTTGGAATGGTTTTACAAGATACTTGGTTATTTAATGGAACAGTTATGGAAAATTTACGTTATGGGAAATTGGATGCTAGTGATGATGAAGTAATAGAAATGGCTAAAAAGGCTCATGTTCATCATTTTATTCAAACTTTACCTGATGCTTATGAAATGCAAATTAACGAAGAGAGCAATAATATAAGTCAAGGACAAAAGCAACTTTTAACGATTGCTCGAGCTATTTTAGCAGATCCAAAAATATTAATACTTGATGAAGCAACAAGTAGTGTAGATACACGTACAGAAGTTTTAATTCAAAAAGCTATGGACGAATTGATGAAAGGAAGGACTTCATTTATTATTGCTCATCGTTTATCTACAATTCAAAATGCTGACTTAATTTTAGTTATGAATGAAGGGGATATTGTAGAAACTGGTACTCATGAAGAGTTACTAAAAAACAATGGCTTTTATGCTAGCTTATATAATTCACAATTTGAAAGGATATAGATATGTTAGAAATTAAAAAAATTACAAAACTTTATAAAACAGAAAATTTTACTCAACGAGCTTTAGATAATGTTAGTATAAAATTTCGAGAAAATGAATTTGCTTCTATTTTAGGACCATCAGGTAGTGGTAAAACTACATTGTTAAATATAATAGGAGGCTTGGATAATTATACAACAGGAGATTTAATAATAAATGGAGTATCAACTAAAGATTATAAAGATGCTGATTGGGATGCTTATCGTAATAATAGTATTGGTTTTGTCTTCCAAAGTTATAATTTAATTCCTCATCAAACAGCATTATCTAATGTTGAACTAGCTTTAACTTTATCTGGTGTAGGAAAAAAAGAACGAAGAAGAAGAGCGAAAGAAGTTCTAAAAAAAGTAGGATTAGAACGTCACATGCATAAAAAGCCGAGTCAAATGAGTGGGGGACAAATGCAAAGAATTGCAATTGCTCGTGCTTTAGTAAATAATCCAGATATTTTACTTGCTGATGAACCTACAGGAGCATTAGATTCTGAAACTAGTCTACAAATAATGGATTTATTAAAAGAAATTGCTGAAGATAGATTAGTCATTATGGTTACACATAATCCAGAACTAGCTTCCAAATATTCTACTCGTATAATTAATTTAAAGGATGGAAAAATTACTAGTGATACTAATCCTTATAATGAATCTGATGAAAAAGTTAATAATACGAAGAAAAAGCGTAGTAAAAAAAGTAGAATGAGTTTTAAAACAGCTTTAGGTTTAAGTTTAAATAATTTAATGACAAAAAAGGGTAGAACTTTTATGGTTTCTTTTGCTGGTAGTATTGGCATAATAGGTATAGCACTTATTTTAAGTTTATCTAGTGGAGTAGATAAGTATATTGCTAAGGTTGAAGAAGAAACTTTATCTAGTTATCCATTAACTATAGAAAAAACTACTTATGATACTGAAAGTTTAATGGAATCCATGAATGAACAAAACGATAAAAAAGAAACTACTGACGATAAAATATATATCAATGATACTATGACTAATATGTTGGAGTTAATGAGTAGTGAACAAAAGGTTAATAACTTAGAAGAATTTAAAAACTATTTAGATCATAATGATAAAATAAAAGAACAAACTAATGATATTCAATATTCTTATGATTTGAGTTTTCAGATTTATAAAAATGATGATTCTTTGACAAGAGTTAATCCTGGAGTATTAGATGAATATTTCTCTCAGATGATGGCTAATTCTCCTTCCAATATGACTATGGGTATGCAAGTATTTAGAGAACTTACAAAAGATAAAGATTTACTTAAAAATCAATATCAATTATTAGAAGGATCTTGGCCTGAAAGTAAAAATGAATTAGTTTTAATATTAGATGAAAACAATCAAATTAGTGATATGGTTTTATATAATTTAGGTTTATTAGATCAAAATAAATTAACTAATTTAATGAGTGGACAAAGTGCTACAGAAGAAAAAGAAAAAAATAAAGAGGTGCAGACATTTGAATTCAGTGATGTCATTAATTCTAAATACAAACTTATTTTAAATACAGATTATTATGAAAAAGAAAATGGTATCTGGATTAATAAAGCGAATGATAAAGAATATTTAAAAAATTTAGTAAACAAAGGATTAGATTTAAAAATATCAGGAATAGTTAAACCTAAAGAAGATAATGTTGCTAACTTTTATACTAATGCGGTTGGATATACTAAAGAATTAACTGATTATGTTATAAATTCTATAAATGCAACTCAAATAGCAAAAGAAGTAAAAAATAATGATAAAAATATTTTAACAGGAATAGATTATAAAACTCCTTTAGAAAAAGAAGAAGTTAAGGAATCTTTAGGTATTGTTGATTTAGAAAATCCAAGTAGTATTAATATTTATCCTAAAGATTTTGAAGCGAAAAAAGAAATAGAAAATATTATAGAAGATTACAATAAAGAACAAATTGATAATAAAAAAGAAGATTTAGTTATTAATTATACTGATTATGTTGGTCTACTTATGAGTAGTGTAACTACTATAATTGATGTAATAAGTTATGTTTTAATTTCTTTTGTTGGAATAAGTATGGTTGTATCAAGTATTATGATTGGTATAATTACTTATATTTCCGTTTTAGAACGTATTAAAGAAATTGGTATTTTACGAGCTATTGGAGCAAGTAAAAAAGATATTGCTCATGTCTTTAATGCAGAAACCTTTATAATCGGTATTAGTGCAGGTATTTTAGGAGTAGTAATTACAATACTTCTAAATATTCCAATTAACATTATAATTAAGAATTTAACTGATATAAGTGGCGTAAGTAAGTTACCATTTATAGGAGGAATAATCTTAGTTATCATAAGTGTTTGTTTAACGGTAATTGCTGGTTTAATTCCTGCAAGATTTGCTAGTAAAAAAGATCCAGTAGATGCTTTAAGAACTGAATAATTTTATTCAGTTTTTTTTGTTATTTTAAGATAATAATTTTTATAGTCTTTTTTCTTAATTTAAACATAAAATTAACTGGTGAAGATATGTTTGCAGATATAATTCATAACAGAATGAAATTTATTTTATTAATAGTTTTTCTTGTATTTATAGCAGTTATTGTAAGAGTATTTTATATTCAAGTTATTTCTTATAAAAAATTAGATAGTTTAGCGGATAATTTGTGGAGTAGGAATTTGCCTATAAGTGCTGATAGAGGGAAAATAACTGACAGAAATGGAAAAGTTTTAGCAGATAATATTACAACTGTCAGTTTAGTATTTATTCCTAATCAAATAAAAGATAAAGAAAAAGTTAGTAAAGATATTGCTAATATATTAAATGTTGATTATGAAAAAATTTATGAACATGCTTCTAAAAGGTCAAGTATTGAACGAGTTCATCCAGAAGGTAGACAATTATCTTATGAACTAGCTGAACAAATAGAAGATTTGAATTATGATGGAGTTTATTTATTAAAAGAATCTAAAAGATATTATCCTTATGGTGATCTACTTAGTCATGTTTTAGGATATGTTGGAATAGATAATCAAGGTTTATCCGGAATTGAACTTGAGTATGATAAATATTTAACAGGAAAAGCTGGTGCAATTAAATATTATTCAGATGGTAAAGGGAATAGATTAAAATTAAGTGAGGTTTATGAAGAACCACAAGATGGAGTTAATGTCGCTCTTACTATTGATTTAAGTATTCAACAATCAGTAGAAAGAGAATTAAATAATATAGTAAGTAAATATAGTCCAGAAAAAGCATTAATTATGGTAATGGATCCTAATTCAGGAGAAATATTAGCAATGGGAAGTCGACCTGATTTTGATCCTAATAATTATCAAAAATATGATTTAGAGACAATTAATAGAAATTTACCAATATGGGCTACTTATGAACCAGGTAGTACATTTAAGATAATTACTCTAGCGGCAACTTTACAAGAAAAGACAATTAATTTATTTGAAGATAATTTTTATGATGGTGGTTCAATTACTGTAGAAAGTGCGCGGATTAAATGTTGGAAAGCTGGAGGTCATGGAGCAGAAACATTTTTACAAGTTGTAGAAAATTCATGTAACCCAGGATTTGTTGTAATGGGTCAAAAACTAGGAGTAGATACTTTATATAAATATATTACAAGCTTTGGATTTGGGAAAAAAACGGGAATTGATTTAAATGGAGAAGGTAGTGGTATTTTATTTAAAAAAAGTAATATTGGTCCAATCGAACTTGCTACTATGGCTTTTGGTCAAGGAATTTCAGTTACTCCTATTCAACAAGTGACAGGAGTCAGTGCAGCAATTAATGGTGGATATTTGTATACCCCTTATATTGTAAAAACATTAAGTGAACCAGAAACTAATACAGTTATTTTACAAAAAGAAAAAAATTTAGTGAGACAAGTTATTAGTAAAGAAACAAGTGAAATGGTACGTTATGTTTTAGAAAGTGTTGTGGCAAATGGTACAGGAGGTAATGCTTATATTGAAAATTATCGAGTAGGAGGGAAAACTGGGACTGCTCAAAAAGTGCAAAATGGGGTTTATTTAACTGGTAATTATATTGTTTCTTTTATGGGATTTATTCCTGCAGATAAACCGCAAGCTTTAGTTTATGTTGCTATAGATCATCCTCAAGGAATTACTCAATATGGAGGAACTGTTTCTGCACCCATTGCTAAAAATATTATGAAGGATTTAATAAATATAATGGGAATAAAACCTTCTAAAGAAGGTATGACAAAAGAATATACTTGGTTGGATGTTAAATATTATATGTTACCCAATGTTGTGGGATTAAGTTTAAAAGAGGCTCAAAAAGAATTAAAGTTATTTAAAGTAGAATATTCCGGAACTGGTAGTAAAGTTATTCATCAAAGCCCTGAATCAGGTCAATATGTTAAGGAGAATGGTACTATTAAATTGTTGTTAGGTGATTAAATAAATTAGTTAATAGTAGTAAGTTAAGAAATTAGTCAAAAAATTTATATTGTCTAAAAAATATCAAAAAGAATCTTAAGTTTCTTTTTCTTTTTTTTAAATTATGCTAAAATAAAGCAAATGCAACCAATAATATACAAAAAGAAACGTATAGTAGGTGGCGCAACTGGATGGAAAATGCTTATAATTTTGGCAAGGAGTGAGAAATATGAAATTTAGTGATAAGTTGCCTAAGTTAAGAAAAGAAAATAATATAACTCAGGAACAACTTGCAGATATGCTTGGAGTTTCCCGACAAGCAGTTTCAAAATGGGAATCAGGTTTATCAATTCCTGATATGGAAAAAATAATTGAGATGTGTAAAATTTTTAATTGTCCTATAGAAAGACTATTAGATGATGGTGTTACTAGTAATACTAAAATAAAACAAAAGAAATCTTTTAAAGAATATTTAAATAGTATTTTAGATTATATTGCAAAATCATATAAAATGTTTTGTAGTATGCGTTTTAAAGAAAAGTTCAAATGTTTAACAGAACTTTTAGTAATTATCGCTTTACAATCTCTTATTTATGCTATATTAGGAATAATACTTCTTAATTTATTATCAAATATTTTAAATTTTTTACCTTATGTTTTTTCAGATTTTGTAGAAAACATAATAATATTTGTTTATGTAGCATTTGCCATAATCTTTACCTTTATTGTAACACTTCATTTATTTAATGCACGCTATTTAAATTATTTTGTCTTTGTTGATGATAAAATAGAAAAGACTACGGAAAAAGAAAGAGAGATCTTAGAAAAGGCAAAAGAAACAATTATTATTAGAGATTTAAAACAACATTCACCTTTTTTAAAATCATTTGTAACTTTCATAATTAAAGCAATATTAGTTTTTATAACAATTCCATTAATATTTAGTTTTATAATATTAATTGCTTTAACAGTATTTGATTTTATTCTTTTAAAAAATGGTTTAATTTTTGGAGGGATTTTAGTTTTACTTATTGGTATGTTAGCTTTTAATTATTTATTTATTACTTTTGCGTATCATTATATCTTTAAGTTAAAGGCTAATCTAAAGAAATATTTTATAATATTAATGGTAAGTTTAGTAGCAATTGGTGCAGGAAGTGCAATTAGTTTTTCTGCTTATTTAACATTTACTAGAATTGAAAATAAGTTAGAATATAAAATGACTACAAAAACTTTAAATTTAGAAGGAATATCTAATTTATATTTATATGATTTAATAGATAGAGATAAAATAAAAATAGATGATAATATAAAAAATATTGAATTAGATGTAGAATATATTGGAGCAGAACCTGACATTTATATTTATGATTCTGTGTATTATGATGATTACAATGCATATGATAAGCATACTGAATATTCTGTAGATATTTATGCTAAAGATGATATAATATTTTACTTAAATTTAATGATTAAAGATTTTAAAAATAAGAATATTCGTGATTATAGTATGATCAAACCTTATAAAATTAAAGAAGTAAGAATCTCTTCTAAAAACTTAAATATAATAAAATAATTTAATTTAAACCTGAATATGCTATAATATGTATAGGAAGGAACTTAATATGAAAAATAGAAAAGATGCAAAACGTTGTTTAGATGTTCAGGGAACTAATCAATTATTAATAGATTTAAAACCCAAACGAGCTTATGGAGAATTATATTTAAATCAAGAAATGGATGTAACTAAATTAGTAGAGTATATTAAAGAACAAAAAAAACATCATGATATTACTTATTTTCATGCTTTTTCAACAATAATTGGAAAAGTAATATATTTAAGACCATTATTAAATCGTTTTATTGCTAATCGTCATACTTATGAACATAATGATGTAACTATTTCTTATGTAATGAAAATTGATTTGGAAGATAAAGCCAAAGAACTTATGGTGGTTATTCCTTTAGAAAAAGAGGATAATATATTTACTGTAAGTGAAAAAATAAAAAAGAAAGTAGATAGTATAAGAAATCATAAAAATAGTGGAGAAGGAGCAAATAACATAATAGATACTCTAGCCCATTTACCTAATATAATTAGAGTACCATTAATTGGTATCCTTAAATGGTTAGATCAACATGGACATCTTCCTAATAGTATTATGCAAGATAACATATATTATAGTAGTATGTTAGTAAGTAATGTAGGCACTTTGCATTGTGGAGGAATATACCATAATATAACTGATTTTGGAACTTGCTCTGGACTTATTAGTATAGGAGAAATTAAAGAATGTATTGAAAAAAATGGGAATAAAAATATCACAAAATATTATTGTGAATTTGGTATGACTATTGATGAAAGAATTGCAGATGGATTTTATTTTATTAAATCAATTCATTTAATGCAATACTTATTAAATAATCCAGAATTATTAGAAGAAAAGTTAAATACAAAAGTAGATATGAAAAAAGAAGCAACGTAACTTGTTTCTTTTAATTTGTATAAAAACGATAAAAATTAATGCTAGGTTTATTAAAAAATCTTAATTTATATTTACTTGTTCCTAAACCACCTGAAATATATAAATCAGTATTATTAACAACATAGTGAGGATCATAATATTTTTTCGCTCCAGCTACTTTATAAAAAGCTCCAAAGAAAGGAAGTCTTACTTGACCATTATGAGAATGACCTGATAACATTAAGTTTATGTTTTTATCTTTTATTTTATCAATTTCATCAGGTTCATGTGCCAATAATATAGAATAATAATTATTTTCATTATTAATAGCATTATAATCTGGTTTTCCTTTTCTTAAATCATCTAAACCTACAATATAAATTGGTATATTACCATTAAAATAAATTAAATCACTAGCATTTGTTAATATTTTGAAATCTGTTGCCTGAAATATGGCATCAAAATAAATTCCTGAATAATCATGATTCCCTTTTACTGCATATTTTCCAACAGTAGCATCAATTTTATTCATTTCCTTAGTTAAAAAGTCAATGTCGGATTCTTCAATTTCGACAAATTCATCAATAAAGTCTCCTGTAAAGACAACAATATCAGGTTTAAGTTCATTAATAGTATTCACTAATTTTTTTACTTCATCTTCAAATACAATAGTTTTATAATGTAAATCTGTAAATTGAACTAATTTAAACCCATTAAAACTTTTTGGTAAATCCTGATCTGTAATACCATATTCTCTTACAATCAATCCTTTAGTAGAAATATATCTAGCCCATAAAAGTGTAACTACTCCAATTATTAAAGAAAAAATAACAATATAATATAAAATATTACTTTTCTTTTTTTTCTTATTTTCTTTTTTGCTCATTATAATCACCTATAAAACTAATATAATTATAACACATAAAACATTATGAATAATATGTCCAACTAAAGAAGCAAAATAATTTTTAGTTTTATAAAATATATTACTTAAGCCAAATCCTATAAAAAAGTAAGGAAAAATATAAATTATTTCTTTAATATTAGTTATAGCAAGTAAATGTAAAATAGCAAATAAAAGGCTAGTAGTAATTACATATATATAATAATTTTTAATTTCTTTAAAGCTATAACGAAAAACATATTCTTCTAAAAGTGGGGCAAGTAATATCAAATAAGGAAGAGATAAAATTAGATTTTTAGATAAAACGTTGCGGTTATTTAATTCATTTTGGGGTAAATTAGTAATAAAATACTTTTGAATAAAAAAGTTTAAAATTAACATAATGGTAAAACAAGATAGAGTATATTTTAAAATAATAGGAAGATATTTTTTAAAATTATTTTTAAAATCTTTTAGATTATTTTTTAAATCTTTTTTAGAATAAAGGAAAAAAATAATTGTTAGAATTAAATAATAAATTATTTGAGCCAGTATTTCATTTTTTGTAACAAAAGTAGGAAAAAACAAAACTAATAAAATTGGAGAAAATAAATAAATTAAAAATATTTTAAATCCTTTTTTCATGATTATCACCAAATCTATTGTATCACAATAATTTATTTTTTTAATTAAATCTTTTTGATGCAAAATACTATTAGTATTTGTTATAATAATAACTAGGAGACAAATATGAAAATAGAAGACAAGATAAACAAAATCAAATTTGATGAAATTGAATTAAAAAATTTATTAAATGAAATGAATAATATTCTGGATAGCATCCAAATTAGTAGCATAAAAACTATTTCAGAAAAAATAGAACATTTTAATAAATTAAGAGATCACTATTTAACTCTTTATTGGTGTAGTTATTTAGGTTATTTAAAAAATATAACAGAAGATAAATATTTAAAAAGTGAAAGTATTTTTGGAAAAATTGATCCTATATATAACAATTTGATTTATAAATATTATCAAATATTATCTGATTTAAATAAAAATGAAGAATTAGTAAAAGAATTAGGGAAACGTACTTTTTGCATTGCACTTAATCAAAGAATTTTATTAAAGGATGAAAATCTAAAATTACAAGAAAAAGAAGCTGAATTAAAAAGAGAATATCGAAAAATTATTATGGGAACTAAATTTGATTTTGAAGGGTCAGTAATTAATTTATCACAATTAAACAAATATTTAGTTAGTAATAATAGAGATTTAAGAAAAAAAGCTTATGATAAACGGTTTGATATTTTAATTCAAATAAGTGATAAGTTAAATGAAATAGTATCTTCTTTAATTCAAATTAGAACTACTATCGCTCATAATTTAGGATTTTCTAGTTATAAAGATTATGGATTTATTAAAATGAATAGAATAGATTATGGAGAAGAGGATTTAAATGAATTTAAAAAGAATGTTAAGTTATATCTTGTCCCTATTATAGAAAAATTAAAAATACTTCAAACAAAAAGATTAAATTTGAAAAAATTAGAATACTATGATGAGTCTGTTCTATTTAAAGATGGTAATGCTCAAATTAAATTATCTTTAGAAGAGGTAATTGAAACTTTAAAAAATATTTACAGACAAACTAATACAGAAGTCTTTGAATTATTTGAAACATTGTTAAAGGAAGGATTAATTGATTTAGAAAATAGAGAAAATAAATCTTCAGGAGGATTAACTACTTTTTTACCCGATTATAATATGCCTACTTTTATAAAAAAATATGAAGGACTAGAAGCAAATTTTACAAGTATTATTCATGAATTAGGTCATTGTATTCAACTATATTTTAGTAAATCTTTAAAATATCACGAAAATAGATGGCCAACGTTTGATATTTGTGAAATTCATTCAACTGCTAATGAATTATTAATTTATCCTTATATTGAATTATTTTTTGCTGATGATTCCGAAAAATATTTTATAAGACATTTAACAAGTCTTTTAAATATTGTTGTAGGTCAATGTGCAATGAATGATTTTCAAAATTTTATTTATGAAAATCCTCATGTAACTCAAGAAGAACGTAATGGTAAATGGAAAGAAATTACCAATGAATATAAAATGAGTTTGTATAACTTAGATTATTATAATAAAGGCATATCGTGGCAAACAGACATAAATAGAATTGATGATCCTTTTTATGGAATAGATTATGCTCTTGCTACAATTTGTGCTCTTTCATTTTATGAAGAATTAGATAATCCTAAAAACGCATATAATCATTTTGTAAGTTTATGTAAAGATGGAGGAAGTTTATCTTTTAAAGAATTAATAGAAAAACATCAATTAAGAAGTCCATTTAAGGAAGAAGATATTAAAATATTAAGTAAAATAATTACTAGAAAGGTTTTTTCTGAATAAAATAAAAAAATAAAGAAGGTGAATTTATGTCCATTTTTGGCATTTTTCGAAAAAAGAAACCAATTCCAGCGCCTTGGGAAAAGTATTATACTGAAGAAGAATTAAATATAAAAATTCCTAACATAACACTTTATGATCAAGTTAAAAAAAGTACTTTAAAATATCCTGATAATAATGCTTATGAATATTTTAATAAAAAAGTAAAATATAAAAATTTTTTAAAAAAAATAGATAAGGCTGCTATTGCTTTTCAACAATGTAAAATAAAAAAAGGTGATATAGTTACCATTTGTTTAGCAAATGTTCCGGAAGCTTTAATATGTTTATATGCTTTAAATAAAATTGGGGCAATTGCTAATATGGTTCATCCTTTATCTAGTCCAGAGGAAATAAAAGAAAGTATTCATTTTACAAAAAGTAAAATGCTTATTATGATGAATTTGTTTTATGGTAAGGTTCAAAATTATTTAAAAGGGATGGATTTAAAAATTATTCTTATTTCTCCTAGTGATTCTATGGGACTATTTTTAAAGATTGGTTATAATTTATCTCAATTTGGTAAAAATAAATTTTCTCGAGAAAATTATCTTATTAATTTTAAAAAATTAATAAGATTTAGTTATAAGAAAAAGTTTTTAGAAGTAAAATCTTTAGGGAAAAATACCCCAGCAGTTATTTTACATAGTGGTGGAACAAGTGGTATACCTAAGAATGTAGTTATTCAAAATAGATGTTTTATTTTAGGAGCACTTCAAGAAGAGATAGCTTTAAAAAATTTATGTCCAGGAGATTGTTGTTTAGCTATTATGCCAAATTTTCATGGATTTGGTTTAAGTGTTTGTATACATACTCCTTTATCTTTAGGATGTTATACAATTTTAATTCCTCAATTTAATGCCAAAAAGTTTGATATTTTATTTAATAAAACCAAACCAACTTGTGTTTTAGGAGTTCCTACTTTATTTGAAGCTTTAATAAATTGTCATAATGTTAAAAATTTAGATTTATCTTATTTAAAATATGTTATTAGTGGTGGTGATATTTTAAAAGAAAAGTTAGAGATAGATATTAATAATTATTTGAAAGCTCATAATTCTCAAGCTCATATTACTCAAGGATATGGATTATCAGAAGCTTTAGCAGCAGTTACTCTAGCTCATGATAATATTAATAAAACTAGTTCTGTAGGTATTCCTCTTGCTGGTAATTATATTAAAATAATTGATGAAGTTACAAGAAAAACAATGCCTTATGGTAAAGTAGGAGAAATTTGTATCCATACTAAAGGATTTATGATGGGCTATTTAAATAATGAAACAGAAACAAATTCAGCTTTGCAAGTTCATGATGATGGACATATTTGGCTTCATACAGGAGATTTAGGTTATA
>CANQNA010000003.1 GCA_947625005.1 uncultured Bacilli bacterium | reverse complement strand
TGGGCATCCGCATGCTTTTAGGCATCTTCTGGGGAAAGAATTAACAGGGCATGTTGATAATGATAGTTTAGTAGTTGCTGATATTTTAGGCCATGAAAGTACAAAAACAACAGAACAATATCAGCAAAAATCAAAAAAAGAAATATCAAAAATATTAAATGAATTTAGATTTAAGTAGGAGGTAAAATATGAGCGATTCAGTAATTATTGTTCTTACGATTTGCGTAACAATTGTTTTGATTTGTATTATCGATTATATCAAAAATAAGAGGTGATTATTTATGAAAAGTGAATTAGAAATTATCAAAAATCAATCTCATAATTTATTATCAGATAAAAATAACATAATTGAAGAAATTAAGCAGCATAAAGTAGCTAGATGTCAAATAGGAACACCTAATTTAATTTGTACAATATCAATTTTTGAAAAGCCTAAAGATCCTAATAAGGAAATTAGATTATTTGAGGAATTAGATAAATTGCAAGGAGTAATTAAGCAATGATTTCTTGGCTTCTGTTAGGATTTATAATCGGTTATGTTGGATCAGATTTATATATTAAATTTTCTGGAAAAGAGGTGAAATTATGGAAAACGAAAAATTGGAAAGTGAAGAATTTGCGGAAAAAAGAAGAGAAAAGACAGAAGAAGAATTAAAAGAAGAAACAATTTTGTTAGTAAAAGAAAAATTAGGAAATAGAGATGAAATGTCTTCTACAGAGTTTGAAAAAATGCTTGATATACACATGATCATGATTTTTGCAAATAATGATTTCTACGAATTAGAGTTTTTAGGTAAACAAGTAATGGTAGAACATTACTTGTATGAAGAATTTTTGATTAAAAGAATAAAATAATACATAGAACATATCATAACTTTATTTTTTAAAAATAAGGGGTGATAATAAATGTATAAAGAATATCATAAATGTTGGTATAAAATGATTGTGGCAAAACGAGATTTAGAAAATTCGCAAGCAAAAATAGATGGTATTTTATTAGAATTAACAAAAACGGCATCGCAATTAAAAGATGTTACAACTAGTGGTAGTCATTTATCAGATAAAATGAGTAGTTTAATTTCAGCTAAAGTTGATGGTGAAGAAATAATTAAGTATCAAAGAATATTGTATGAACATCGAAAGACTATTGTAGATCAAAAATTAGAAGACTTAAAAAGCAGCAAAGATTTAGATGATATTATCTATCATTTAAAGTTTATCTCAAAATTTAAAACTCGAGAAGTTGCTAGAGTTATAAGTTATTCAAGAGAATACACATACGAATTGATATCGAAAATTAGGGATCAATTAAAGCAAATCGAAAAAGAAATTGATGATGAGTTAAGACAAAAAAATTAGCCGATTTTTAAAAGTTCTTACAAAATCTTACAAAATCCTAAAAAATTTGTGGTAATATAGTATCGTGAGATTATTTAAAAAAATGGCTTACATTTGTAATCCCTTATGGATGTACAAAGGTTTTTGAGTATTGCACCGATTAAGCAATGCTTTTTTTTTATAATTTTTAAAGGAGGGAATAAGCAATGGCAAAGAAAGTTAATATGAAAGAGTCTGTTGTAAAAGAGCCTGTTACAGAAGCTGATAATGATAGTGTTACTGTTTTAGTAAATGTTATTAGAAATTTTAAAGATGCTACTGATAATAACAGAGTTATTTCATCAGGACCAAATAGCTATTACAGAACTAATAAAGATAGAGCTGATAAATTAGTAGCAGCAGGTTTCTGTAAATATGAAGATGAAGAATTAGAAGTTGCAAAAGCGGATGTTGTAGAAGATTCAGATACTCCAGATGCAGAAGAAGATAAACCTACTGACGCAGAAGTAGCTGATTCAAGTGATGCAGAAGAAGATAAATCTACTGACACAGAAGCAACTGATCCAAGCAATACAGAAGAATCTAATGCAAGTGATGATAGCAACCCAAACGAATAACAGATGATAGTTTCTATCATACAACTCGTTGGAAGAAAAAGAGATTACAAATCTTAAAGCGAGATCACTACGAATGTCAAAGATGTAAGTCAAAAGGAAAAGTAACTACGAATAATCCACATGGCATAGGGAAGAAAGTTAAGCTAGAAGTACATCATAAGAAAGAACTTCAAGACTTTCCAGAACTTGCGTTTGTTGATAGTAATTTAATTACTTTATGCACGAGATGTCATAATGAAATCCACGAACGATTTAAATACCAAGTTTCGAAAAAATTTACAAATGAGGAGCGATGGTAAATCCCCCCCGGTCAAAAAATTTGACCTCATTTTTGGGGGTTAAGTAAACGTGAGGGGGCAGTGACTTCGGAGGATTTTGCAAAAATTCATGTGAAGGGGGGTGGTGTATATGGCAGCCAGCTCAAAAAAGAAGAAAAAAAGACTTTCCGGAAAAAGAGGAAAAATCTATTATAGTCTAAGAGAGCAGTTAGAACTTGCTGACAATTACAATGATTATACAGAGGATTTATTACAAAATTATCTTACTATGTATGATACAGAATGTATGCTAGCCCAGGACATTGAAGATAGAGGTGTGTCATTAGAATACGACAATGGGGGTGGCCAAAAAGGAAGAAAGAGCAATCCTAGTATTGATCTTATGAATCGTACAAATGCCCAAATGTTAAAACTACTTGATGCCCTCGGTTTGAAACCGTCAAAGATGAATTCTAAATCGCCAGATGATGGTGATGATGATGACGAATTGTAATAATAAATATGTACAAGAATATTTTGATTTAGTAGAATCTGGAAAAGAGAAAGCTAATAAAAAAAGGTTACAAAATATTGAATTAGTAAAGTCGAAATTAAAACTGGATGTTTATTTTGAAGAAGATAAAATTGAGAAATCAATTCGAGCTATTGAAAAGTATTTTTTTAAACTATTTCCATTCCAAAAATACATTTTAGCATGTATTTTTTTGCGTTTTAGGAGCGATAATAAGCTAGTTTTTAAAGAATTTTATTTAAAAATGGGTAGAGGTAATGGAAAAAATGGTTTAATTTCAGCTCTTGCTTTTATTCTTGTTTCAAACATAAACAATGTTATGGGTTATAATGTAGAGATTATAGCTAATAGTGAAGAACAAGCTAAAACATCATTTGAAGATGTTTATAATGTTATTGATGATCCGCATAACTCGAAACTTGCTAAAAAATTTTTATATACAAAGGAAAAAATAACATTTAAGAAAACACGATCAAGTATTAAGTTTTATACTTCAAATCCTAAAACAAAAGATGGAGGAAGACCTGGATGCTTAATATTCGATGAGATTCATGCTTATGAGAGTTTTAAGAACATAGATGTTCATACATCAGGATTTGGTAAAAAGCCAGATAGCCGTACTTTTATGATTACGACAGATGGTAATGTACGAGATGGTGTTTTAGATTCTTATGATGATGAAGCGGCTTGCGTTTTAGATGGCTCAATACCTAATTCGAGAATGTTTCCATTTGTATGTGAATTAGATGATCCGGCAGAAGTAGATAATCCAGAAATGTGGGAAAAACCATGTCCAGCCATAAACTATTTACCGGAATTAAAACAAGAAATGCTTGATAAGTATCAATCAATGCAGATTCGTCCGCATGAAAGAAATGAGTTCATGACAAAAAGAATGAATATTCCACATCGTGAAGAAGCTACAGCCGTTGCAAAATGGGAAGATATAGAAGCTACTAATCAAAAAATACCGAATTTAGAAAAATATACCGCTGTTGGTGGTTTAGACTATGCAGAAATTCGAGATTTTTGTGCTGTAGGGTTATTATTCAAGAAAGATAATAAATATATCTGGTTACATCACACATTTATCTGTGAAAAAAGTCCATATCTAAAAGCAATTAAGTTTGATATCGATTTAGCAATCGAGAAAGGAATAGCAGAAATTACAAAGGGAAATACAATAGATCCAGAATTAGTTGTAAAGTGGTTTTTAAAAGCTCTTGAGAAATATGGAATAAAAAGAATTGCGATGGATAGATTCCGTTATAATGCTTTGAAAGAAACATTTAACAAATATGGTATATATCCGCAAAATAAAGAACATCCGGACGGATTACTCGTGCTTATAGGAAATGGTTACATTACGCACAACAAAGTTGCTCCGCTAATTGATGAAATATTTGCCAATCATAAAATAATTTTTGGTGATGATCCTATGATGAGATGGTACACCAACAATACTTTTGTAGATATTGATAAAAAAGGGAATAAATCTTATAAAAAAATCGAGCCAAAATTAAGAAAAACAGATGGTTTTATGGCATTAGTTGCAGCAATTAGTATCGAAAATGAAATTCAGTTTGATAACAATCAAGGTGAATTGCTTGGTGCAATAACATTTTAGGAAAGGTGGGATTATATGGGATTGTTGAATTGGTTAAAGTTTGCTTTTACCAAAGATGGAATCGCTAATTTATCCGAATCCTTTGATGCAGATGTTTTGCTAGAAGTGTATTATAAAGAATTAGCTATATTTAGTGCTATAAACTTAATTTCTAAAGGTCTAGCTAATAGTGAATTTAAAACATATTACAAGAAAAAGGAAATTAAAAAGGATAATTATTATCTGTTTAATATTGAGCCTAATCCAAATCAAAATGCTCAAGTATTTTGGAATCAAGCAATATCACAACTTGTATTTGAAAATGAAGTATTAATCATTCAAGCGAATGGTTATTTTTATATTGCAGATTCATTTACAAAAGGTGATAAAGTTTTATATCCTAATGATTTTACTAATGTTCAAATTGGCGATCTAACGATGAAAAAGAAATACTTTATGAATGAAGTTTTCTATACACAATTAAATTATAAAAAAGTCACAGACTTAATAAATGGTTTATATTCATCGTATGGGAAATTATTATCTCATGCTATGAGAGATTACAGTAAAAAAGGTGGAATTAAAGGAAAAGTAAAAATCGCAACAACTTTTTCTCAAAGATTTAATGATCAAGAAGCTTTACGAGATTATATTCATGAAAAATTTAAAGATTATTTTAATTCAGCAAATGCTGTAATGCCTGTTGAAGATGGATTCGATTTTATAGAATCGAATAATACAACTTCTACTACTAATAGCGATGAGATAAATAAATTAATTGATGAAGTATTTTCAATTACAGGAATAGCTTTTAATATTCCTAAAGGTTTATTGTTAGGAAATCTAGCAGAATTAAAAAGTTCTATCAAGAGCTTTCAAACATTTTGTTTAGATCCAATTGCGAATATGTTTGAGGATGAAATAAATCGAAAATTATATGGAAAAGATTTATATCTTAAAGGAACATATTTAAGAATTGATACATCATCATTACAACATATTGATATATTAGAATCAGCTTCTAATCAAGAGGCATTAATTAGAAATGGTTATAGTCCAAATGAAATTAGAAGAATTGTTAAATTTGATGAAGTAGATGAGGAATGGGCTAATACGCATTATATAACTAAAAATTATAGTGCAGCATTCAGCAAAGGAAATGAGAAAGAGGGTGACAAAACATGAAACAGCAAACATTTATGAAATTTGTAGATAATGAAGAGCAAGAAGAAGCTGATTTATTTATCTATGGTGACATAGTTGATTTTGCCTGGTGGGAAGACGATGTTTCAGCAAATGATATTCGTAAGAAATTAAATGAAACAAATGCTAAAACTATTAATGTTCATATAAATTCATTAGGTGGCGATACATTTACAGGTGTTGCAATTTATAATTTATTAAAGGCTAAAAGTAAAACAGCCAAGATTATTACTTATGTTGATGCAATTGCAGCATCAGCAGCATCAATTATTGCAATGGCAGGGGATAAAATAATAATGCCAAGTAATACTCTTATGATGATTCATAATTGTTGGACCTTAAGTATTGGTAATGCTAATGAATTAAGGAAAACGGCTTCTGATATGGATAAAATTATGGATGCGGTTATTCAATGTTATTTATCAAAAATTAAAATTACAGAAGAAGAGTTACGAGCTTTACTAGATGATGAAACATACTTAACAGCACAAGAAGCTTTAGAAAAAGGTTTTTGCGATGAAGTATTAGAGTTAAAAGAAGATGAAAAAGGAATTCATCAAAATGCTCTTTCAAGTCTTGTAAATATCGTAAAAAATTCAAAAGAAAAACCTAAAGTAATTAGTGAAACAGATCTAATTGTTTCAAAAATAGTAGAAAATAAAAACAAAGAAGAAAGTGATAAAAAAACATCACTTTTTAATTTGCAATAATGGAGGGATTTTAAATGAAAAATAAAGATTTACAGTCTATTAGTAAAGAAGAAATCAAAAGTACAGCTTTAAAAGCTATCAAAGATGGAAACGCAGAGGAATTTGTCGATACTGTTCAATTATATATTGAAAATCTAGCTAATGAAGTAAAAGCAGATTATGAAAGTGTAATTGCAAGTAATGATGCAGAAATTTTATCAAAAAGAGGATTTAGAGTTTTAACTTCTAAAGAAGAAAAGTATTATAAAGATTTAGCAAATGCTATGAAAACTAATTCTGGTCTAACTGATATCGAAATGCCACGAACAATTATTGATCGTGTATTTGAAGATTTAGAGAAAGATCATGAATTACTACAAAAGATTAATTTCCAAAATGTAACTGGAATTACAGAAATGATTGTTCGAAATGGCGATGCAGAAGCAGCATGGTGGGGTGAATTAACAGAAAAGATTAAGAAAGAATTAGCATCAGCTTTCAAGAAAATTACTGTTAATACTTTAAAATTATCAGCATATTTACCAGTTGCAAAAGCTCATTTAGATTTAGGACCTGTTTATCTTGATGCATTTGTAAGAAGATTCTTACTTGAATCATTAGCAATTGGTCTTGAAAATGCAATCGTAACAGGTGATGGTAATAAAAAGCCAATTGGTATGGATAGAAATTTAAAAGGATCTGTTCAAGAGGGTGTATATCCACAAAAAGATGCAGAAAAAATCGCTAAATTAGATTTAGCTACATTAGGTGGCTTAATGGCTAAATTAACTGATGATGGTAAAAGAAAAGTACCAAGTGCATTATTTGTTGTAAATCCTTATGATTACTACGCAACAATATTACCAAGTATCTATTATCGTACATCAGATGGCCGTTGGGTTAATAATTTACCATTCCCAATTGATTTTGTACAATCTTGCGAAGTTGCAAAAGGAAAAGCTATCATGGGTATTGCTAAAAATTATTTTATGGGATTAGGAAGTCAACAAAGAATTCTTAAATCAGATGACTACCACTTTATAGAAGATGAAACAGTTTATCTTGCTAAAATGTATGGTGTAGGTCAACCTCTTGATAATACATCTTTCTTATATTTAGATATTTCAGAAATCAAAGTAAGCGAAGATGCAGTTAATGTAAATGTAGTTAACGAAGTTCAAGTTAAAGATAATACTCCATCAGCATAGTAAGTGAGGTGATCTTTTATGGATAAGCCAAAAAAAGATTTATTTCCGTATTTTGATGAAATAAAAAGATACCTAGCTGTCACATGGGACGATGATTATACAGATCAACAAATTATTGAATATATAATCGATGGGGAGAATCACCTAAAAAAAATTAGTGGTGATTCTTCCATTGATTTTAATACCGATATAGAAGCTAAAAAATTATTGAAAGATTATTGTCGATATGCAAGAAATTATAGTATTGAAGCATTCAATGCTAATTTTGCAGATGACATATTGAGGTTTCAAATCCACCATGCCGTTAGCGATTATGGTGAAACACCAATCATATAACGATGGTGTGTTGAAATATTATAAATCAACACCTCAATATAATGCTTCTAAAAAGAAAATCGGTGATGAAAAGACATATTTAGGTAAATTATGTTATGAATTAGCAACTAAACGACAACAAGATTATGATTTTGCACAGGCTAATAGTAAGAAACTAGATTTTAAAGTTAAAGTTCCAAAAATTCCATTTGATACAGAGTATCTCGTTGAAATAAACAATGAGTTTTTTGAGTGTTATTTATGTGAAGATAGTGATAAATTTAGCAATTATCTATATTTACAAAAGGTGAAACTATGACAGATGAAAAGATAGTATCAGCTATTGAAGAGCTTGGATATGTAGCATTTAAAGATGAAGCAGATCCCAAAGATATAGAGGGAAAAAATAAATATTGCGTTTATTACGATAATGGCTTGCGAAAGCAAGATCAACATATTTTTCATAAAATAATAGAATTTGTATTTGTAAATGAGGAAGACGGAACATTTGAAGAAGACATGATTATTCCTACAATAGAAAAAACTGGTCTTACTTTTGATGATGGAGATTATGGTCGATTAAAGAAAGTACAAGGTGGCAATATTGTTAATTCATTAACATTAAGATTTGTTCGTCCAAGAAAGAAAAAGATTTGTAATTACTAATGGAAACAGTATTTAGATTAAATGCAGATGATCTTAATAAATTAGTAGATTCTATTATGAAAATACCTACATTAGCAGAATCTATTATGAATGATTATTTGCATAATAAAGGTGCTAATATTGTCATAAAAAAAATTACAGAAGAGATGCCAGTAGGTGTCAATGATAATAAAAAATATAAAGGATATCCTAAAACACATGCAAAATATTCTATAAGTTTGGAATTTGCAAAAATGAATTTAGGATTCGCAATTAAAACTACGAGAACACCATTTTTCGGTTATTTATACTTCCCGGCTTTTGGTGAGGGTACTTCTAAAAGAAATGTTCCAAATGAATTTTTCGAAAGAGGAGCAGAAAAAGGAAGAGTACCTATTGTAGATGATTTAGCAAAATTGCTTGAAGAAAAAATAAAAGGAGGGATTCAGCAATGGCAAAAATAGAAACTTTTGATGAATGTAAGATTACAGAAACTCATGTAAAATTATATGATCGTAGTACAGGAAAATTAGCAGAATCTGATGCTCAAAGATTAGGCTGTACAGGAAATATCGAAATTAACACAGAATATAAAACTATCGTAAAAAATTGTGAGGGTGTTGAGCAAAAGAGTGTTAAAAAAATAACTAAATTAACTGGTAAAATCTCTGTTCACATGCCATTAGCAATAGCAAGAACAGTATTTGGTTTAAGTAATGAGGGATTAGCTGATGGAGTATATGGTCTTTCTGATAAGTCAAATATTCCAGATATGTGCCTAACATCAAAAGCTGTTGATTTATTTACCGATGAAGAAAAATATATTTGTTTACCTAAAATATCTTTTACAACAGGTTTTGCAAAGAAAATTGATAATACATCAGAAGAAGTTGCAGAGGTAGAATTAGAGTTTAACGGATATAAGGATGAAAATGACGAATTCTATTATGAAGCAATTGCTAGTGAAGTTGACAAAGTAAGTATTGGTGATAAATGGTTAAAACAATTTACACCATCAATTGTTAAAGCACCAGCAGCATAATATCGAGCCCTACTTTTGTGGGGCTTTTCTTTTTAATTAAATTTAAGAAAGGATGGTATTTATGAATCAAAATGATAGTCAAAATCAAACATTAACTAATCCGGAAATAATAGAAAATGTACAAGGTAATCAAGTACAAGACAATTCTGTACAAAATAATCCTGTACAAAACGCAATAGAACAAAATACTATTGAGAATAAAATTGAAAATCAAAGTGAACAAAAAGAAGTGAAAGATGATCTTCCTAAAAGAGCTTTGAAATTTGAGGATGGAACAATTATTTATGATTTAAAAATCACATATAGAAATTTGTTTGATTTTCAAAGGTCATATTCTGGCTCTAAAGATTTGATGGAAGCATTAGTAAAAAAACAAACTTTCGATCATGAAACTATGGTCCAACTTATTTATGTTGGTTATTTAGGAACTAATCCAAAGGAAAAAATGGAGTATTACGAATTTATAGATCATCTCGATTTTAATGCTAAAAGAGATATGTTTTTGTTTAATGATTTAGTAGGACTTAATGCTAGCAAAAAAAACTAATGTTCCAAAACTCTTTAAAGAAATATACGGTAAATAGAAAAGGTAAATATTTGTCGCCTAAATTAGAAATATGTACAGTTGCAGATATTTATACGCTTTATGTATTAAATGCCGGCATACCATACGAAGAGTTTTGGAATCAGGACATACTTTTTTTAGAATCAGTTTACTTCAACAAAATGACATTTAATCGTTGGGAAAACAATCCGAAAGAGAGGTGATTTTGTGGCGAAGAAAACAGGTGTAGAATTAGAATTCAGTATTCTGGATGATGATTTTAAAAAAGCTATAAAAGAGATGAATAGTTCTATATCGTCAATGAAAAAAGAACTTAATCTCGAAAATGAAGTATTAAAAAGTTCGAATGTTTCTATTACTGATTATCAAAATAAATTAAATACATTAAAGCAGCAACAGGAAATATCGAAAAACAAAATTCAAGAAGCAACAGCAGCTTACGAAAGAGCAAAAGAGATGTTTGGTGAAAACTCAAAAGAAGCTTCAAAATATAAAGATACTTTAATAACAGCTCAAACAGAGCAACAAAAGATTACTAATGATATAGAAAAAACTACAAAATCTCTCGAAGAGCATGAGTCAGCTTTAAAAGAAGATGAACAAAAGAATCGTGAATTAAATTCTACATTAGGATCATTGACCTCAACAATAAACGAACAAAAAGGTCATTTAGAAGATTTAAAAAGACAGTATGTAAATACTGTTTTAGAACAAGGAAAAGGATCTGATCAAGCTAAAACTTTAAAAGAAGAAATTAAAAATTTAAGTAGCGAGATCAAATCCAGTGAAACTAGGCTTGATAAAGCAGAAAGTAAATTAAAAGAATTTTCTGATGCAGAAGAAAAAGCCGGAAAACACGCAGTTACATTTGGTGAAATGATTAAGGCTAATTTAATAAGTGATGCCATAAAAAAAGGAATTAGTGAAATCGCAAACGGAGTAAAGCAATTAGGAAGTTTTTTATTTAATACAGGTAAACAGGCTTTTGAAAGTTTTGGCGAATATGAGCAATTAGTTGGAGGAGTAGATACTTTATTTAAAGATAGTTCTAGTCAAGTTCAAGAATATGCAAATAATGCCTATAAAACATCCGGTTTATCAGCGAATAAATATATGGAAACCGTAACATCATTTAGTGCTAGTTTATTACAAAGCTTGGACGGTGATACGAAAAAAGCAGCAGAAGTAGCTGATATGGCTATTGTAGATATGTCGGATAATGCCAATAAAATGGGTACTGATATGTCGATGATACAAAATGCTTATCAAGGTTTTGCAAAACAAAATTATACAATGTTGGATAATTTAAAACTTGGATATGGCGGTACTAAAACAGAGATGGAAAGGCTACTTGCTGATGCAGAAAAAATAACTGGAATTAAATATGATATTAATAATTTAAATGATGTATATCAAGCTATACATGTAATTCAAGGTGAACTTGGAATTACAGGAACAACAGCTAAAGAAGCAAGTACAACGATTCAAGGATCCATTGCCTCAATGAAATCAGCTTGGAGTAATTTATTAGCAGGTTTAGGCAATGATCAGGCTGATTTAGATTTATTAATAAATAATTTGATTTCTAGTATTACAACAGTTTTAAGTAATTCTTTACCGATAGTTGAAACTATCGTGAATAGTTTAATTACAGCATTACCTCAAATTTTTGAGATGGGAGGTCAACTATTAACTAAATTAGTTGAGGGAATTACCAATAATATACCTATGCTAGCTAATATTGCAGTTACAATCATGACTGGTCTAGTAAATACGATTTTATCTAATTTGCCAATGATTTTACAAGCAGGAATTAATTTGTTAGTAGAATTAACAAAGGGTATAGCTCAAGCATTACCTCAATTGGTACCAACAATTGTTAGTGTAATTTTAGAAATGGTTAATGTATTAACTAATCCAGATAATTTAATGAATATAATTCAAGCAGCATTAGTATTGATTTCTTCATTAGCAGAGGGAATTATAAATGCTATTCCTGTATTAGTTGAAAAATTACCAGAAATAATTGATAATATCGTGACATTTTTCACCGAAAATTTAGATAAAATCATTGATATGGGAGTTGAAATGATTGTTAATTTAGCAATGGCATTAGTTGATGCTATCCCTGTAATTATTGAGAATTTACCTAAAATAACTATGGCTATAATTAATGGATTACTTCAAATACTACCAAAATTGGCCACAGCAGGCTTACAAATGATTGTTAAATTAGGTGCAGCATTAGTTGAAAATATACCTAAACTTGTAGCAAAAATTCCTCAAATCATATCTTCTGTCATTAATGGATTTGGAAATATGGTAAGTGGAGCATTAGATATAGGTAAAAATTTCGTAACTGGTTTATGGAATGGTATTAACAATGCAAAAGACTGGATCGTTGGAAAGATTAAAGGCTTTAAAGATTCTGTCTTAAATGGCATTAAATCATTTTTTGGTATTCATTCACCATCTACTGTATTTAGAGATGAAGTTGGTAAAAATCTTGCATTAGGTGTTGGTTTAGGATTTAGTGATGAAATGGTAGAGGTTGCAGAAGAAATGCAAAATTCTATTCCATCCAACTTTGATGTAGGAGTAAATACAAATACGGTAACAAATGGCTATAACAGTAATGATATAGGTAGAAATATAACAGATACTTCTGATTATAATCCTGGTCAAGTTTCACCGATTTATATCACAATAGAAAACTTTAATAACAATAGGGAACAAGATATTGAAGATCTATCGGAAGAATTAGAATTTTATAGATCTAAAGTAAGTTATGGAAAGGGGAATGCTTAATGAACTATTTTATATTTATTAAAGATGGAATTATGTATGATTCTAGGGATTATGGAATAGGTTGCGGAGGCTTCCCTCCCATTGTTATTCCAAAGAAAAGAATAACTGTAGAATCTTTATCAGGAAGAAATGGATCATTGACAACTACAGATGAGTGTTATGATAGTTATACAAAAAATGTAGAATGTTATACGGAAGATGATGTTTATAAAGATTTATCCTGGTTAAGTGGTAGCGGTAAACTAATTTTATCTAATGAATTAGATCGTGAATATGATGTTACTTTAAGAAATAATATCGAATTAGAACAAATTGCAACATATTGGCGAAACTTTATTCTTAAATTTGAAGTACAGCCATTTAAAAGAGGTAGAGATAAACATACTATTATTCAAAAAGATAAAGATTTTATTTTTAGAATAGGAGGTAATGCAAATGCATTGCCTTTAATTTATGTTACGGGTACTGGTAATATAAATATAACTATTAATGATAGTACATTTCAAATTAAAGATTTAAAATCAACAATTTTTATTGATTCCGTATTACAAATTGCTTTGGAAGATGAGCAAAATGCTTTATATAAAACAAATGGTGAATTTCCTTTTTTAAAGCCAGGTATAAATAAAGTTCATATTACGGGCGATTTAGTTAATATAAAAATTAAATACCAGGATACATATTTATGATAAGAATTTATAGTAATGACTGTAAAGATTTTGATAACAACGGTCTTGGTATATTATCAGATTTTAAATCATCACCAAAAATTACGGAATCTTTAAATGGAAATTTTGAATTAAATTTTGATTATGCCATTAAAGGTCAAAATGCCGAATATTTAGTTGTCGATAATATTATTAAGGCTCCATACGATGGCAGTTATCAATTATTTAGAATTAAAAAGGTAAAACCTAATTTATCAAAAATAAATATATATGCAGCTCATATATTTTATGATTTATCAGAGAATTTTCTTGTTGATGTAGCACCTACGCAAAAAAGTGCAGTTAATGCGATTAGTTGGCTTTTAGAACATGCTATGTTCAAAACTAATTTCAATGTAACGGGCGATATAAGTACAGATGCCTCCGCAAGATATGTTCGAAAAAATATAGTTGATGCTATTTTAGGAGCTGATAATTGTATTGTAAAAAAGTGGGGCGGTGAAATAGAAAGAGATAATTTTAATATTATTTATCATCGTCAAAGAGGAGCTGATCGAGGGGTTTATATCAAACAAGGTAAAAACATAAAAGAAGTGGAACTTGCAATTGATTTTACAAGTGTTGTTACTCGTGTGATTCCACAGGGAGCAAATGAATTATTACTTCCAGAAATTTATGTCGATTCACCTTTAATAAACACCTACAGAAATCCTATTGTAGCTAAATACGAATTTAGCGATATAGCAGTAGATGATAATACTACCGAAGAACAAGCTTATGAATTATTAAGAGAAGCCGCTCAAAAATTATTTTCTGATAGTGGAATAGATAAACCTACTATTTCAGTTAAAGTAAATTGGTTAGAATTATCTAAAACGGAAGAATACAAGAATTATAGTAATTTAGAATCTGTACGATTAGGTGACACCGTTACGGTTCAAGCACTAGGATATGAATATAAAATCCGAGTTATAAAAGTTGTTTATGATTGTTTACTTAATACATACACATCATTTGAAATAGGTGATCCTAAAGCAGATTTTGTAGGCAATACAGTAGATAATATTGCAACTCAAATTCAACAAAGTTCTTCTAGCATATTACAACAAGCAAAACAAATGGCCACAGCTTTAATTAATAATGGATTTGGTGGTCATGTAAGAATTTATCCGGATCGTATTTTAATCATGGATACAGAAGATGAAGCAACAGCTAAAAATGTATGGCAATGGAATTTAAATGGATTCGGTCATTCTTCTACTGGTGTTAATGGTGATTATGGAACAGCAATAACTATTGATGGTCAAATTGTAGCCGATAGGATTACAACAGGAACAATGGATGTTCAAAGAATAAATGGTTTAGCTTCAACTCTTGGTGAAATTAATACCTCATTAGAATTGAATGAGCATAATATTCAAATGTGTGTAAAGCAATCCGATTTTGATCAAGCTAATCAAACTTTAACAGAAAATTTTGAGCTTTTAAAACAACAACAGCTTGATTTAGTAGCGACAAGTCAAACATTGACAGTAAATATAAGATCCATTATGGAAAATGGGGTAAATAAATTAAAAAATACAATGTTTGAAATATCCGATCAAGGTATGAGAATTGCAAATGATTATGATGAGTTTAATGCTTTATATAATAACAAAGGTACTTATTTATATTCCTATGATAAATTGGTTGCAAAATATGATAAAGACGGTGGCGAAAGCCCAGTTTTTAAAGTAACAGAAGAGTTTAATATGTTAGGTATTAAATTCGAAAAAGAAATTGATGATGGCGAACAGGTTATTATGGGCCATTGGCAAGGATGGTGATGTTAAATGAATGGTGGATCAGCAACATTAGTACATAGTGGTAGATCTAATTATGGTAGCGGTTTTAATATTAATTTATATGTTTATCATAAAGATGTATATCAAGATATTGCTAATAACTATACTCGTGAGGGTTTAGGAATGTATGTTCAAACACCAGGAGGAAGTTATACCATAGCATGGACCGATTATGGATCATATATTGGTATTAGTGGTGTAGGACAAAACAATTTCACAGCAGGGGTAAGTTATAAAGGTGGCCAAATATGGTTAGTTACAAATCAAGAATTTAATGTTTATCATAATTCTGATGGTACAAGATGGATAGATGTAATATGGAAATGGGGAGTTAATTCATCTTGGGGCCAATTTGTAAGACCTAGTGGAAGTTTCGGATATTCTTTACCTAGAATTCCAAGAACTTCATCAGTTACATGTACAGATTTTAATATAGGATCAGCAGCAACAATAAATATTTGTAGTAATTCATCTTCATTCAGACATACTTTGATTTGGTCTTTTGGAAATGCGAGTGGAACAATAGTTGATAGGACAGATAAAACTAGCATTGGATGGCAAACACCAACTACTTTATTTGCTCAAATTCCAAATGCTACATCCGGAAGAGGTACAATAACTTGCTATACATATAGCGGTGATACTTTAATAGGTACATCAAGTTGCAATTTTAATGCTTTTGTAGTTAACAGTAATCCAGATTTTACCGTTACTATAATTGATACAAATACTACTACAAAAAATTTAACAGAAGATGAAAAAACTCTTATAAAGTATTTTAGTAATGCAAAAATAACAATCAATGCTACAGCTAAAAATTATGCATCAATTAAAAGTTATTCTATTAAATGCGATGATGGTAAAAGCTCAACAAAATCTACTGATACATTTAATAAAATTGAAAGTGGTAAATTTACTATTGCTGTAACAGATAGTAGAGGTTTGCAAACAGAAAAAAGTGTTTCAGCTAAAATGATTGAATATGTAAAATTGGCCATAAAAGATGTAACTGTAAAAAGAGAATCTTCTACTTCATCAAAAGTATTTTTATCATATTCAGGACAATATTATAATGGCAGTTTTGGAGGCATTTTAAATGTATTAGGAGTTAGGTATCGCACTAGACAAAAAGGTGGCTCTTGGGGGAATTATAAAACTTTAGAGCCTGTTGTAAGTCAAAATTCATTTTCTCAAAACAACATACTAATTGGAAGCGATTTTTCATATCATGAAGATTATGAGTTTGAAATTGTTGCTTCTGATAAATTGATAAGTGAAAATGAAACAAAAATTTCTAGGGATATTAAAATGGGCGAGGGCTTATTCGAAATTAGAAAAAGTCTTTTTAGAATACATGGAACATTTGAATCAGATACTAAACCGCTTACTTCCGCAAATTTAAATACAGCAATTGGAAGAACATTTTTTGCAACTTGCGTTGATTGTATGAATACTCCTAATAGTATAAAATTAGGCTATTTATTAAACATATCAAGGGTAGGAACGACAGAAAGAGATTTGTACAATAAACAAATCTTTTTTGATGCAGCAACTAATGATATGTATGTAAGAACGATGAATAATAATTCATGGATAGCATGGACCAAAGTTTAGGAGGTGGTTATATGTTTATTGAATTTCCTAGAGGCGATCATAAATCCTTAACAATTACAGTATCTGGATATGCGGGAACAATAGAACAAATTTATTTTACTTTAAAAGATAAAGCTAGTTCAGATAAAGTTCTTTTACATAAAAAAATAGGTAGTGGAATTGAATATTCTGATGAGGTTGGAAAGTATGTTATTACTTTTCTTCCAGAAGATACTGATAATTTAGAAATGGATAAACTTTATGGCTATGATTGTGAAGTTGTAGCAGAAAAGGGAAGACTTAAGAAAACTTTTGTCGGACAATTTTATTTAACAAAAGAATATACACATAAGAAAGATGAGGTGTAATAATAATGGCAGCTAATATGGAAGATTTAGCTTTATCTTTTGATGACACAGATTTTTACAAAGGAACAAGTTTTAATATGGTTGGTGCCTGGAATAAATCAACAGAATATGTTAATAATTCATCAAGAATTGATGTTGTAACTTATAATGGTAATTCTTATGTTTGTATGGAAACTAATACAAATGTAACTCCAGGAACAAACGAAAAGAAATGGTTGCTAATGGCCAAAAGTGGTGATGGTGGTACAATCCAAATTGGAAATGTAAAAACAGTTGAGCCCGGTCAAGCAGCTAAAGTTACAAATAGAGGAACTAGCCATGCAGCAATACTTGATTTTGAAATTCCAAAAGGTGAAGATGGAGCAGTTGAAATTACAAACATAGAAGAAATCGAAAATTATATTTATTATGGAGTTAGAAGAAGAATAGAACAGAATAGTTCTAGTCAATGGGAAAGAATAGGAAGCTCAATAGGAAAAACAGCTAATGCTACTAAAGATGGTGGTACGGTTGAAAATGATTTCGATAATATATATCCTTGGAGTGATATTATAACTTGTAATTTAGATCCAAGTACAAATGAAATAAAAGCCTTTATAGGTGATCCTACATTTTCTTTTACTGGTGATAATGGGGAAGTAATGACAAGGATTCCAATGTTTTATTGGAAAAGATATGTTAAAGATGGTTATGAGTATATTCTTATATCAAGACATAATCTAGCAGATTTTAATCGAAGTGATGAATTCTTTGTTGGTAGATATGATGCTAGTTATGATGGATCTAAACTTCATAGTGTATCTGGTGCAGTTCCAGAAGTATCTAGAAATATTGCAGCATTTAGATCATTAGCAAAAGCAGTAGGTACAAATTGGGGCCAAATGGATTATCATTACTTCTTATTACAAATGCTTTATTTAGTTGAATATGCTGATTATAATTCTCAAAGTAAATTAGGAAATGGTATTACTAGTATGAGATCAAGTAATAATGATAAGGCTTTGGTTGCAGAAACAAGTGTTAATAGAATTATTATTGATACAGCAGGTGCAAATAACTTTATTGTAGGACAACAAATCTCTATTGGTACATCAGCAACTGGTAACTGGAATGTAGCTAAATATAGAACAATAACAAAAAAGCAAGAATATAGTAGCGGCGATATAACGGGTACAGCTATTTATTTTGATGGTGAAGCTGTTAATATAGCAGTTAATAATGTTATATGGTCACATGGTCAAGCCTCTGGTCATTGTGATAAATTAGGAATGAAATCAGGGTGCTTGTCAAATGATGGTAAACATGCTATAATTTATCGTGGTATAGAAAATATATTTGGCAATATATGGCAATTTGTTGATGGAATCAATTTAAATGAATATCAGGCCTATATTTGTACTAATCCAGAAGAATATGTTTGCGATAAATTTGAGGATCCTTATAAAGAATTAAGTTATGTTTGTTTCAAGCCGGAAGAGGGAGCTTCAAGTACAGCTAAAGAGGGTTATGCGAAGTCATTAGGCTATGATAAATTAAATCCTATGGTATCTTTAACAACAGAAGTAGGAGGCTCTAGTAGCACTTATATGTGTGATTATGCTTACATTAATAACGGTAAGAGAATTGCTCTTGTCGGCGGCTATTATATTACTGGTCTGAAAGCGGGCTTGTGGTACTGGTATTTGTACTATACTTCTAGTCTTTCGTCTTATACTCTCGGGGCTCGTCTTCTTAAATACCAGGGATAAGCGGGGGAATGGGGGTGGCCAACCCCCAAATAAAGAAAAACCGACTTTAGTCGGGAAATTGTTTTTTGAAAATTAAAATTAGGGATTTGGCATGTAGAACTCCGGTTTCTTGTTGCTTTTTTCTGTGCTCTTGTCGGCGGCAATTATAATAATGGAATGAAAGCGGGCTTGTGGTACTGGAATTTGAACAATACATCTAGTAATTCGAATTATAATATCGGGGCTCGTCCACTTATATAAAATAATTAATATTACATGCCATTTTCCATACCACTTGGTAAAAATTAGTCGTTCTGGGCTGGGTTAGTAGGTTTATCTTCGAAATGAAATTTCTCGAAAACTCGGCAGACATATATAAGAATACCAGAATATCAGAGGGAAAATCAAAATGAAAAGGATCGGTAATATTTATGAAAAAATTACCCAATTAGGTAATATTGAATCAGCTATAATGCATGCTTCAAAAGGAAAGACAAAGAGAAGAAATGTCGAGAAAATACTAGACTCACCAACTTGGTATGCAATGCAAATTCAAAAAATGTTAAAAGAACATACTTATGTTCCATCACCATATATTGAAATGAAAATATTAGATGGAGTAAGAAAAAAAGAAAGAATAATATATAAACCTCAATTTTATCCAGATCAATGTATTCACTGGGCTTTGATGTTGCAATTAGAATCAATACTTATGAAAAGTATGTATGAATTTTGCTGTGCATCTGTTAAAGGTAGAGGCTTATTATATGGCAAAAGACATTTAGATAAAATATTAGTTGATGATCGTAAATATACCAAATATTGCTTGAAATTAGATATAAAGAAATTTTATCCATCAATCGACAAAGAAATCTTAAAGAGTAAATTTCGTAAGAAGATCAAAGATTGGGAAACAATAGAGTTAATTGATTTGATAATAGATAGTTCTAAAGAGGGAGTGCCTATTGGAAATTTTACTTCGCAATGGTTTGCTAATTTTTATTTGGAAGATCTAGATCATTACATTAAAGAAGAGCTTAAAGTAAAATATTATGTTCGTTATATGGATGATATGGTCTTATTTTCAAATAATAAGAAAGAACTTCATAAAGTAAAAATAGCAATAGATAACTTTCTAGCTAAAGAGCATCTAAAAATTAAAGAAAATTGGCAATTATTTAAAACAGATAGTAGGCCACTTGATTTTCTAGGTTATCGCTTTTATAGAGGTTATTCGACATTGAGAAGAGGAAATTTTCTTCGTATTAAAAGAAGAGCAAAGAAAATATCAAAAAAGGATAAACTTAATTTTCATGATGCTGCATCAATGTTATCTTATTCTGGTTGGTTGAAGCATTGTGATTCATATAATTATCAGCAAAAATATATAAAACCGTATATCAATTACAATAAATGTAAGGAGGTTGTCAGCAATGAAAGTAAGAAGCGACAGTCTTCCTCAAAATAATTTTGAAATAAATAATATTCAAGACAACAAATGTGATGTTGTCTTTTTTGATATTTCAAAAGCTGTTGAGGAAACTGACGAAAACGGAGTAAAATCATACGAATACGAATCATACAAAATAAATACCACTTATAGAAGCTCATTAGGAGCCGATATAAGCAACAATTATGAAAAATGGTATAATTATGCGGTCAAGTATAATTACGATGCTCTAGCAAGCGAAATTAGGGCTAAAAGAGATGAATTATTAAAAGATAGTGATAAATTCATGCTATTTGATAGAATGAATTTAAATTTACCTACAGAATTGAATGCTACTACGATGCTAGCAAGTATTAAAGAGTTTTTTCAAACATTATCTGATATAAAAGAAAATAAGTGGGCTAAATATCGCCAGGAATTAAGAGATATTACTAAACAACCTGGTTTTCCTTACAATGTTGAATTTCCAAATATTCCAGAAGAAAACGAAGAATAGAAAATTTAAAAGGAATAAAAATGGAAGCAATTATTGTTGCAGCTATTTCGACATTTGGGGTAATAGCTACTACAGCTATACAAAGTTATCAAGCTCGTAAAAAAGATAATATTGAGAAAAAACTCGATTCAATTAGAAAAGAATTCAAAACGGAATTACATTCGCTAAAACAAAGTGTTAATGATGAAACTCTTGCTCGTTGTAAATATGATCTTATTTCTATTATGTCAAAAGTACAAAATGGATATGTTCCAACAATAGAAGAAAAAAGAATCTTAATAGAAACAAAGGAAATTTATAATAAGCGAGGTGGCGATTCTTATGTGGATGATATGTTTGATACTTTAAAGAAAGAGGGGAAATTATAATGGATAGTTTTTTAACTTGGGAAGTATTATTAACTTTTAGTGGTTTAGTAGGAGCTGTTTATATGACAGTTGAGTTTACTAAAGAATTAAAGTTTATATCAAAAATGCCTACAAAATATTGGAGTTACATTGTTGCATTAATTTTATTAATTGTAAGCAATTTAGTAACAGGTACATTTGAATTTAAAGATTTAGTTTTATATTTATTAAATGCTATTGCTATTAGTTTAAGTTCTAATGGCTTAAAAGATTTTAATAAAGATACAAAAAATATCACAAAATAGATCATAATTTAAGTTTTTGATAAAAAAGAGGATTCGTAATTAGAATTCTCTTTTTTAAATATAGAAATGGAGGTTTTATCTATGGAGGATGAAAAGAAAGTTGAAATCATAAACGAAGAATCAAAAGCAGAATCAGAAGAGATAACAGAAGAAGAATATATCGAAGTCGTAGGCGACACAGAAGAAGTTTACGATGAAATCGAAAGCGAGGTTGAATAGTTATGGGAAAAGTTATGACTAATACTCAATTTGCAGAAAAAGCACGAGATATTGCGTTAAATTATAAAACATTATATGTAATGGGATGTTTCGGAGCTCCTTTGAACAACACAAATAAGAACAGATATTGCAATAATCATGAATATAATAAAAGAGCTGAAAGAACAGCAAAAATTAGAAATGCAAGTGCTGATACATTTGGCTTTGATTGCGTATGTTTAATTAAAGGTATTTTATGGGGATGGAATGGAAATACAGGAGCTACTTATGGTGGTGCTAAATATGCATCAAATGGTGTTCCAGATGTAAATGCAGATGGAATTATGAAGTATTGTACTGATGTTTCAACTAACTTCTCAAATATTCAAATTGGTGAGATAGTACACATGTCTGGTCATGTCGGAATTCATATTGGCGATGGATTAGTTGTAGAATGTACTCCAATTTGGAAAGATAAAGTACAAATTACTGCATTAGGTAATATTGGTAAAAAGAATGGATATAATACAAGAACATGGGTAAATCATGGTAAATTAAATTTTGTAGATTATTCTTCATCAACACCAGTAAATCCAACACCATCAGCAACTGGTAAATATAAAATTGGCGATACTGTAGTAATAAGTGGAAATTTATATACTAATTCTAATGCCGATACTCCGGCTGGTAATGTAGAAAATAAAGTGACTAAAATTACAAGATATAATCAAGAATCTAAACATCCTTACAATACTACTGGTGATTTAGGTTGGATGAATGAATCTGATATAAAATTATATGAAGATCCTAAAACTCCTGTTACTCCAACACCTAGTAATGAATTAAAAGTTGGTGATAAAGTAAAAATAATTGGAAAAGGTAATGGATCAAGTTATGGAACATCTAATGTAGCTTACGGATTAGGTTGGGAAAGAGAAATATTAAAAATATATCCTGGAAGACCTTATCCATACCAAGTTGGTAATTCTACAGGCACTACTGGATTTTACAAAGATACCTCTTTACAAAAAATATAAAATTTTAAGGGCTTTGCCCTTATTTTTTTTTGGAATAATATCAAGTATATTTATATCGTAATTACCGCGTAATTACCTCGTATTCCATGTATTTTTTAAAAAAATATAAATTCATATAAGATTATAAAAGCCTTATTTTATGCGGCATAAGTAGATATAAAACAAAATAAAAATATAAAAAACTACAGCCCCCTGAAGAGAGCGATGACTAAATATCGCTCTCATTTTTGTTGATTTTAAAGGGTTTTTAATTTTTTAAGTAATGATTACCGCGTAATTACCTCGTATTTTTCTTTATTTTTTTATGAAATTTGCTTCAAATTCTTTTAATACTTTAGTAATTGATTCACCACTATATCCTTTAGTTAATAAAGAATTAACTAAATCTATAACTTTATTTTCGAAATTTTCTTCTAGGTTATTTTGATCTATTTTTATAGTTTTTTCATTTGCAATGTTATCTATTAAATTTACAATATCTTCTAATTTACTTTTAAACATATGTGCATAAGTATTTAATGTTTCATCAATTTTTGTATGTCCTAAATATTTAGCAACAATTGTAATATTAGCTCCATTGTTAATTAATAGTGATGCACAACTGTGCCTAAAATCATGGATTCTTATTTCTTTTACTCCAGATTGAGAACAGATTATTTTTTTCCTATCTCTTATAGGCTCTTTGGCAATCGGAAAGATGTTTCCGAAAACAAACCATTCACTACTAAAATTAGAATATTTATTATTTTCTTCAAATAGTAATTTTAAGTCATTATATACTATTGAATTTAAAGGAAGTTCACGATTGCTTTTTTTTGTTTTCAAAGGTGTAATTTTATAGCTTTTATTATTGTATATAGATGGTATTTGTTTAGTTATATTTATTGTCTTCTTTTCGAAATTAACATCTTTCCATTGTAAGCCTCTTAATTCACCTTTTCTTAATCCCATATAGTAAAGTGTTTCAAATAATGTTTTCCATTTTAAATCCTTTTCTACAGAAATGAATTGGGAAAATTCTTTAAAAGTATAAAATAACATTTCTTTTGGAAGCTCATTTGGATCAGAAAACTTTTCCATTTTATTATATACTTGGCTAAAGTTGAAATCATAAAATTTAGTACCATAATTGAGAATAGCTTTTACAAATTTAAATATATCGTTTTTATATGATAATGCTAGTGGAAATTCGTTCATTTTTCTTTTCCACATTTCTATATGTTGAATATTTAAATCTTTTAATTTTATATTTTGGAGTATTTCAAGATAAATTATCCTATCTCGGTAAGTTTTAATTGTACTATCTCTTACTTTATCTTTTTTATATTCATAAAACGAATCATATAAATCCTTAAAAGTCATATTAGTTATATTTACTTTATGATCATAAATTGTATTTAAAAACTTTCTTTCTTCTTCTTTTGCAATGGATTTAGATGCATAGAGTTTACTCTTTTTTTCTCTTCTTATTCCGGTAATATCAATATAGTAAACATCGTAATACCATGAGCGGCCATCTTTGGTCCATTTTTTTTTATTTTTTTCTTGAATTACTGACATAATTATTCACTCCTTATATTGTTTATTTTTATAAGATGTGCTATAATTATATAGGAAAATCCATACAATTATAGCTCTGCTATTTTTGTTTACGATTTAGCGGTCGTTTGGGTTTTTCATATTCTCACTTGGAGCTGCAACTCCAGGTGATTTTTTTGTAAATTTTTAGGGTTAAAATGCTAGTTTTAGGATAAAATATGTATTTTTTTGCATTTCAGACCTCAAAATTGACATTTCAAGGAATTATTAGAGATTTATTATAAATAAATAGTATAATAAATCTTTTAATTTTATAATATTGCCCGAGAGGGGGATTTTGGATGAATGTAGATAAGTTAATGAAAGTGATAGAAAATAACAACATAGATGTTTGGTTATTTATTAAACTTATCAGGCTAATTCGAAAATAGAATTAGTCTTTTTTATTTATTATAAAATCTTTATTTGCATTGATAAATTTTATTAATTTATCCAGGTTTTCTTCAGATAGATCATCACCATCAAAAAAGTCATTTTCTCTTAATACTTTTACAAGAGCTTGTTTAACATTATTGGTAGCAACTCGTTCTTCCCAGTCTAACATATAATTTGCATCAACATCTAAAACTTTACACAAAGCAATGACTGTATCAGCATCTGGTTTATGATTTCCACTTTCCCAGTCACTTATTGCATTATGAGAAACTCCAATTGCTTCCCCTAATTCTCTTTGAGTCATCTTTTTTTTTAATCTTGCATTTTTTATATTTTCATTTAAAGCCATAAGTTATCCCGTCCTTTCACTATATAATCTTAACACAATTGACTTCAATATACAACAAAAGTTTCGAAATATTCGAAAAAATTATCTAAAATATATTGACATTTCGAAATAGCCGAATTATAATGGTGTCATAGTTCGAGGAAGTCGAACAAGTGAGGAGGTGTCGAAATATGGCTGATCCAGTTATTGTTGACTTTGGAAGCATTGGTAAAAAAATTAAAATTTTCCTAGTAGAAAATGATATCAATCAAACTACCATTGCAAAAGAGATGAAGTGTAGTGATTCTGTTTTATCAGATAAGCTAAATGGAAAAGTTAAATTATCAACAGAAGAATTTTTTACAATTTTAACAATAATTAATTCATTGTCGGATAAAAAGTTAATGCCAAATGACTTTTTACCAAGTGAGAATTAAAAGAATATGAAAGACCGCTAAATGTAAGGAGATGATTTTATGGCTAGAATGCCACAAAGGGCCTCCGCAAAAGAAATGTTAAAGATTTTAGATAATCAATGGCTATCTACTAATGACATCAAAACATTGGCATGTGTTGGTATTAGAAAAGCTAAACAAATAAAAGATGAAATAGCAAAACAAGAAACTGATAAAAATAATTTTTTGCCAAATAGTTTAGTACCTAGTGAAGCAGTAATTGAATATTTAAATCTTAATACAAAGTATTTAAAGAAAATAGTAAATCAACAGATAGGAGGATCAAAAAATGATGAGAGTTGTAATTGAGGAAAATACGACATTAGAAAAGGAAAAACAAAAATTAATTTTATTAAAAGAAATATTAAAAAATGATACTAACGAAAAAGATATTAAGTATCACAAATTAGCTTTGGAAGCTACCAAGAAAAATATAAAAAGATTGGAGGCTTCAATATGAATTTTATAATTGGAATGATAATAGGCATCATTTTAACTTTAATAATTATATCTATTCAGCATTATTTAGAAAATAATCACTTGAGGATGAATTGGAAAAATGTATTTATAGCATTTGGTGTAATCTTAATCATATCCTGGTTTATTTATAGTTTTGTAGGAATGACATTTGGTCCAAAATATACCAAATCAAATGGTAATACATGTCAAGGTTATAAATACGGATTAAAAATTTGTTGGGGTGATATTAATGCCGAATAAAAAAAGAATTATGAAAGATATAGCAAACCTCGTTCATAATTCTATATTGTAAATTTATCTATAAAACTTACTCTTTTATTGTATCAAAAAAATGAAAAGTAAGCAAATAGAAGAAAGGAAAAGTGATGCCATGGATAAAAAAAATAGTTTCATAATGTACCTGGATTATGAAGAACATTTTAGTTTATTATCGGATAAAGAAATCGGAATTTTGATGCGTGGCATCTTCCAATATGTCCGAACAGGTAAAGATCCAGATTTTTGTAATAATGCAGCTTTAAAAATAGCATTCTCATTTGTAAAAACAAATATAGATATAGACAGTCGAAAATATAAGAAAAAGTGTGAGAAAAATAGGGAAATAGCAGAAAATCGTTGGAGGCAGCAGAAAGCAAAATTTAATGGGTGTCATTTAGGGAATATTTCAAAATGTGATTCGTGTTTTGGATGCTTAAAAAAATATATTTGTACTCTTCCGGAAAGTTCCAGTTTTAAATTAGATCATCATGATAAGAGTTTTGAAGAATGGAACAAAGAGGTTGAACAACTATATGATTCCTGGTGTGAAGAAAGAAGAAAAAATGGTGAAAGTACAGATTTGGAATTTTTTGATTACAATTGGCTTGAAGATTCGGAACATGACTAATGTTTTATTATACGAACGCATACGAATAAATACCAAAAAATACGAACGCATAAAAATATGTTCTAAAAAATACGAACGCAAAAATTTTGTACCAAGTTGTACCTAACTGATAATGATACTTATAACTGATAATGATACTTATAACTTATAACTGATACTGATTATATATATAAATATATATAAATGTGTGTGTATATAAAAGCAAAATTTTAAAAATTATTTTAGAAAGGGGAAAAAAATGTTTGAAAAATTTTTTCAAGGTATTGAAATCTCATTTGAAAACTTTATTGCTTTAGTAACAGGCTCTAGTTATAAACAAGAATGGGATCAACAAAATAGAGAACTAGATCACTTGAGTGTTATGAGAAATAAAGAAAAAGCAAGATATGAAAATACTATTAAAACAAAAAATGCTGATATTACGCAGCTTCAATTAAAACAAGAACATTTAAAAAATGAATTAAGTAAATCAGAAGAAAACTATCAAAAATATAAAACTATTAAAGATAAAGAATATTTAGATCTAATGAATAAGTACCAGGATGTAACATTAAAACTTCAAGATGTAGTTTTGGAAAAAAGAAAACTCGCATCCAGTAAAGGTGGGCTTAATTCAAAAATAAGACATCAAGAATTAAAAATCAAAAAATATGAAATAGAAAACAAAGAAATTAAAAAATTATTGCAAAAAATTATTCAAGAAAGCAAGAGAAAACTTACCCCCGCTACTCGTAAAGAGTTAGAAAACTATAATTTATTTGGCAATAGGAAAGGAAAAAGAAGATGAACAAATTTGAAATAACTTCAATTAGAGTTAAGAAATTAGTTAAAAGTGAAGATTCTAATATCGTGGGAACAGCAAGTATTGTAATAAACGGATCATTTCTTGTCAATGATATTCGAATAATTAATACAAAAAATAAAATGTTCTGTGCAATGCCATCAAGAATGTTAGAAGATAAAACTTTTATGGATATATGTCATCCATTAAACGCAGATACAAGAAAATATATCGAAAATTTAATATTATCAGAATTTATAAATCTTAAGGAGGGTGAATCAAGTGAGAGATGATATAAAAAATGAAAATTTTAATAAGCAATTAGCTGATATATCAATTTTAAATGATTCTAAAAAATTAGAAGAGTATATTTTATCAAAAATATTAAAAATAAAAAGTCCATTATTTAATGTAAAAGTAGAACAAGAAGAAATTTTAAAAATTATAGTTAGTTATGATGATAAAAAAGAATGTTTTGAGATATTTGATGTAACACCAGAAGCATTGGATGTAACTATCGAAAAAGTAAATAAATATGTGGAGGAAATATGATAAAGATTATATTATTAACGATTATTGATATTTTGATTATTCTAGGATTTTATGTATTAGGCTATATTCTAGGAAAAAATGATGGATATAAAGAAATTAAAGATTTAGCAGTAAGTAATCAAATAAAATGTGAAAGATTAAAAATGATTATTAGAGCTCACAGAAATATGTTATTAAGAGAAGAAACTCGATTAAAAGCATTACCTAAAGAGGAACAAAAAAATAATGCTATTGAGTATGTTGATGTTAAAGCAAAATTAAAACTTATAAGAAAAATTGAGGAGGATATATCTAATGAAATGTAAAAAATATGATCAAGCCTGGTTTGATAATAAATATATTCAAATATTAAATATGATGTGCACACCAGAGAAAAAATTGCAAAGATTAAATAATTTTATGAAACTTGCTAAAAAACATGATATTGTTCCAAAAGCTACTAAAGAAAGTAAAGAAAAATTTGTTCGAGAAGATTTTGGAATTCCTAAAAATAGGAGGGCTATTCGTGCAAGGAAAGCAAGTCTTAAAAGAAAACGAAATAAAAGGAAGAAAATTTAAAGACAAATGTGATTTATGTAATACTTTCAATTTTTGCAAAGGATTTAATGGAAAAGTTTTATGTGAATCATGCATTAAAAAACAAGAATCAAAAATCAATCTCATAAAAAAAGAAGAACAACTAACAATATTTAATTTGATATGAGGTGATAGGAGTGATAAATAAAAATATTTTAGATGTAAATATTGAAATAACAAAAGATTATGTAAGAATCAAAGATTCTTCAAAAATAAAAGATACAAAAAATATGTTAATTATTTTAAATATCGTAAGAAATGTAGCAGCTAAAAATGGTATTAAATTTCAAAGAAACAATAAAAGTTGGATTCAAGAATGGAAAACACATAATTTGTTATATAAATTACATTTGTTTGTAACTCATACAAGAGATACCGATTTAGAAGAAAATGAGAGTAAATTTCGTTTGATTTGCTACAAAATTTTAGGGAGATTCTAAATGGATAATATATATATACATTATGGCCATAAAAAGTTTGAAAAAGATAAATTTATTGAGATTCAAAATCAAATTTTTAATAAGCCTATTGGTGGTTTATGGGCATCACCTATAAATTCAAAATACGGTTGGAAAGAATGGAACGAATCAGAAAAATTTGTTGAATGCAACGAATTTAATAGCTTTAAATTTCAATTAAAAAAAGGTGCACGCATTTTAGAAATAGATAGCCACGAAGTCGTTTTAAAATTACCAATTCAAGGCAAATATGATATGTGTCATCTCATGTTACCGATTGATTTTGAAAAAATAAAAAATAGTTATGATGCAATAGAATTTTTAATTACAAAAGATAGACGACTATATTGGGATTTATATGGTTGGGATTGTGATTCAATTTTAATTTTAAATAAAGAATGTATTGTGGAGGTGAAATAAATGGCAAAAAATAAATTATTGGATTTAAATGATCATTTATTTGCAGAATTAGAGCGATTAGGTGATGAAGATTTAAAAGGTGATGAATTACAAGAAGAATTAGATCGAGCAAAAGCTTTGTCAGATGTGAGCGAAAAAATAATAAATAATGCAAGTTTGATGCTTAAGGCAATTCATGAGCAAAATGAATATGGCACAGTTTCAAGAGATGTTCCAAAAATGCTATTAGGAGTTACTTCAAATGAAGATAATTCAAAATAAAAAAATTAAGTATTCTCAAGAAATAATTGATTATATTAAAAAGAATCATAAAGGAAAATCTACTATTGAATTGTCTAATGAAGTTAATAAAATATTTAGCATCAATTCTAATCCGGATAGTATTCAAAATTTGAAAAGTAGAATTAAGAGAAGAGATGGATTTATTTTTGAGCCAGCTCGTAACGATGGATGTATTAAAAAAGGTAATGTTCCAATGAATAAGGGTAAAAAATGGAATGATTATTTAACGAAAGAACAGCAAGAGAGATGCCGACAAACAACATTTAAAAAAGGAAATAGGTCATCTAATGCTGTAGATATTGGAACAGAACGAATGCGATATTCTGGAAGTAATCCTAATTCTGGCTATTTATGCGTAAAAGTTTACGATGGTAAAGGAAATAAAAATTGGGTACCTAAACACAAATTAATCTATGAAATGCATCATGGAAAAATTCCTCCAAAGCATAAGGTAATATTTGCTGATGGGAATAGATTTAATTTTAATATTGAAAATTTAATTTTAGTTTCTAATTCCGAAGAACTTATTATGAATAAGCGACATTTGAGATTTGAAAATAAAGAATTAACTAAAACAGCTTCTATGGTAGCAAAGGTAATAGATAAGACTAATAAAGCGAAAAATGATCGATTATGAACAATTATATTATGATTCACAGTATGAAATAAAACAACTTAAAAAGAAAATCCAGGAATTAGAAAATGATTTAAATTTAGTAAAAAAGTCAGATAAAAGAAAAATAGAACTTAAAAAGGAAATTATGAAAGAATTTACTAATTTCAAAAATAAAGAACAGGAAGAGGTGAAAGAAATTGAAAAAATACAATAGTAGTTGGAATGCCGAAAAGTTAGAGATAAATTTTAATCAAAAACAATGGCGACAAGATCTTGCAGCATTTGTAAGAAATAAAAAATATTGGTATTCGGCTCGTGTATCTAGATCAAGAACTGTAGAGGTTAAAACAACATATAATTCGAGTATTAAAGAATTTGAAGTTTTTGATGGTTACGGTGGCAATATAGTTGTTAGATATACAAATAAAAATGAGATTATATACACATCAAATGAAGAAATTATTGCTATGTATTTTCAAGAAAGAGGTTTTAATTAATAAAAGAGTAAAAAGGGGATTATTTTTATAGGAGGATGTCATGGAAATTGTAAATAAAAACATTGAAGATATAAAAATGTATGAAAATAATCCCAGAAATAATGATGGAGCGGTTGAATATGTTGCTAATTCTATTAAAGAATTTGGATTTAAAGTTCCAATAGTATTAGATAAAAACAACATTATTGTTGCCGGGCATACTAGATATAAAGCCGCTAAATTATTAAATTTAAAGGAATTACCCTGTATTATAGCTGATGATTTAAGTGATGATCAAATAAAGGCTTTTAGATTAATAGATAATAAAGCATCAGAATTATCGTCTTGGGATATGGATTTATTAAATATCGAATTAGAAAACATAAACGATGTAGATATGGAATTATTTGATTTTAAAGTTGATAATATTTTAGAAAATGTTATAGATGATGAGTATGAGTTTGAATTACCAGAAAATCCAATATCAAAGTTAGGAAATATTTACAGATTAGGGAATCATTATCTAATGTGTGGTGATAGCACGAATGAAGTAGATGTTAAAAAGCTAATTGGTAATACAAAAGTTGATATGTTATTCACTGATCCGCCTTATAATATTTCGTATCAAGGAATCAAAGATAAAAGAAAAATTGAAAATGATAATATGACTGAAAATGAGTTTTTATCTTTTTTACAAAAATCTTTATTGGTATGTGATACGGCCTATGTTTGCTGTAGTTGGCAATATGCAGAAATTTTTAAAAAAGCAATGACGAGTATTGGTATGCCACCAAAAGCAATGATAGTCTGGGATAAAGTCAATCCGGCTCAACATTTAGATAAATATTTCAAACAACATGAATTAATATTTTATTATGGAAGTTTTGGGGGAGAAAAAACTCTTCGTGGCGATATATGGGTATGTGAAAGACAAAGAAATACATTACATCCAACTATGAAGCCAATAGAATTAATTGCAATGGCATTGAAAGATAATCCTAATAAGATAAATATATATGATGGCTTTGGAGGTAGCGGATCGACTATGATAGCTTGCGAGCAATTAAATAGATCTTGCTATATGATGGAACTTGATCCTCGTTATTGTGATGTTATTATTGATCGTTGGGAAAAATTTACTAATAAGAAAGCAGAGTTAATCAATGAGGGGTAGCGATGAATCAAGATGCATATATAAAAAAAGATGTTTTCGAACGATTATGTGCATTGCAATGTGAAATAAAAGAAATAGCGGGGGCATTTGGGTGCACAGAACTTCAAATTAAAGACTGGTGTAAAAGAACATATCATTTAGAATACGAAGAAGTATATAAAAAACTTTCTACAAAAGGGAAAATATCTATTAGGAATTTACAATTTAAATTAGCAGAGAAAAGTCCAACAATGGCAATTTATTTAGGTAAAGTATATCTTAATCAAGATGACAAAGGGAATAGTGAAGAAAAAGATTAAAGAGGTGACTTATGAAAGAAAAATATGTTGTGTATCATGTACCAACAAATACTTATTTAGCTAATAATTATTATAGACATTCAATTGGTACAGCATATTTAAGTGAAGCTCATAAATTTAGTGCTTTTGAATTAAAACTTGCTAGTGTTTATTTATTATTAAATAAACAGAATTATATAGTTTATAAATATAAAGAATTAACTGATAAAGAAATAATATTAGATGTTGATAAAAGATTTAATGGAGGAAGTTATGAAAGAGGATAAAATAGAGAAAATTATAGGAATTTCTGCAATTATTATAGGAATTGTTATGTGCATTGGAATAATAATTTTTGCGATTGAATTTGCGGAAATGTTAAACGATCACAGATGTTATAATTTACCTTTAAATGAATTTTATAAGGATAAAAAATGTGAAAAATATTGGAGGAATAGATAATGAATTTTAAAGAACGATTTAATGAATTGGGATATAAATTACTAAAAAATTATATGGTAGGAATAGATTTAGTTGTTAATGGCAACTTCATAATTAGAATAGACTATGATAAAAAGAAAATTGTAGTACATGACAAAGATATAAATAATCTTTGTGAAATTTCTAATGAATTATTAAAAATATTATTTGATTATTTAACTGAAAGAAATTTCTTTGAGGAAAAACAATGATTATATTACTGATAATTTTTATAATATGGTTTATATTGTTTGTATCATTGATAATTTTACATTTACTTACAAAAAATATGGATTGTTATGCTATATTCTGCGGAAATGCTAAACCTAAAAATATTTTAGAAAAAATTAGATATAAAATATGGTTAATGCTCGATGTTAGTCCATCAAAATTATTAATTTATATGTCAGATAAACTTGAGGAGGATATATCTAATGAAAAAAAATAGTTTATCAAATGATTTTAACAAATTAGTAGAAACTATGGTTGAAGTAGTTAATAAACTCGTAGATCTAGCCAGTGAAGCATTTAGTAATGCATGGCAAGCATTAAAAAAAATAAATTTAAATAAAAATTTATCTAGAAAAAAGTTTATTAAACTTTTAATGAGTAAAGGTATTCAAAGAAATGAAGCTAATATAATAGCTTGGGAAATTCATAAAAAATACGGAAAATACACAGTAGGTGATTTATTGTCAGCTATCAAAAAGTAAGGATGAATATATGGAAAAGGATTTATTATTTGAAAAACTATATGAAAAAACTAAAAATTGTGGCAGAGTTCAATTTGTTAAGTTATTACAGCACCAACAATTAGTTATAAATAGGCTTTCTCGAAAAATACAAAAATTAAAAAGAGAAAATTTGCAAATTAGAAATAATGTGTTTTGTAAAGAAATAATATCAGGCCATAATGAAGATGTTATACTGATTCCTAATGAAATTAGAAAAGAAATAATAGAAGAAACAGCAAAAGTTATTTTAGAATTTGAAAAAGGCCTTATAAATGGAAATTCTAACAGAGAATTTAAAGGATTGTATGATTCTATCAAAAAAGGATGGTGAAATATGGATGTAGTAGATTTAAAATCTAGTGTAAAAGAACATAAAATATATTTTTATCTAGAAGATAATTATATTTATTGCAAAAATAATATAACTAAAGAAATATCAATTGTTGGATCATATTCTTGCATAAACGCAAAAATAAATGGTATAGAATTTATAAATGAAAAGCATGAGAAAATTAATATATTTCCAAAAGAAAACGAGTTAATTTATATTTCAAATAAAATTGATTTAAATATATTATTATCATTTGGATTTAAATTAAGAAAAACTGATGGTCATTATGTGAAAAAAGTTTATTTGAATAATTCTGATGATGATAAGAATTTTTATGATATAGATCCAAAAACTAGAATTGTTAATTTAACAAGACTAGATGGATTATTAGATGATACTATTGTTCAATTAGTAAAGGCGGGATTTATAGAATGAAAAAATTATTAATAAAATTAGCTTATAAAATATTAAAAGACTATAATGTTCCGTATTTAAAAATAGATCATTTAAATCAGTCAATCTTATTTTATAATACTATATATTTTATAGACAAGATATTAATTACGGAAGAAATTGGAAGTGTTGGAACAATGCAAATAGAATTGCATAAAGGAAGTGACTTCGAGGTGAAAGAGGTGTAATAAATGAAGTTAAGTTTGTTGAAAGAAGATGGAACAAAAGTTATTTTTAAAAATACTGCAAAAGGTATAAGTGGTTTTATAATATTATTAAACTTTTTATTTGATAGTGAAAATATAAATATAAGAATATTGTTCGAAAAAAATGATAAAAAGCACCAAAGAGTCAATAAAAATAGAAATGCAAAAAAGTATTAAAAATTTTAAAAACTATTTTTTTTAAAAAAGATAAAGAAAGGTAGTAATTATAAAGGAAAAATCAAAGATATATAGAAGTAACAAAATTATTTGTGAATGTTACCTCTATATATACGGGTGAAAGAGGGTGATTTATACGAGTATTGAAGAATTAGAAAATCATATTGAAAGTTTCATAACAGATTTAAGAGATGATGAAATAGCAGCATCAAGTTTACAAGTTTATCGTAGTAATATCAATCAATTCATAAATTATCTTAAAGATCATAATAAAGATTCATTTGATAAAAGTACATATCAAGATTATCGAGATTATATGAAGAATGATAAAAAGTACGAAATAACGACAATTAACAAATATATTGTGATTCTAAATAAGTATTTTTCTTATTTAAAACGAGATGATCTAAAAATTAAACAATTAAGATATCAAAGAAAGCATTATATAGAAAATGTACCAACAGTTACAGATTATAAACGAATTTTAAGAGCTGCAAAGAAAAAAGATATAGTAGCTTACTATTTTATCTTAATTGCATCATATACAGGTATGAGAGTATCAGCTATCACAGAAATAACAATTGAATCTTTAAAAGAATCAAAACATAATGATGATTACATAAAAATTTATTCAAAAGGCAAGTATAATGAAGTACCTCTTCCGGCATGGTTAAGAAGAGAATTATTAAATTATGCAAAAGAAAAAAGAATTAAAACAGGGTATTTATTCCCATCACCAAGAATTGAGGGAAGACCTATGACTCGCAAGACTATGTGGAAGAAAGTTCATAAGGCCACAGGACAAGCTAGGGTTGATTTAAGTAAAGGGCATCCGCATGCTTTTAGGCATCTTCTGGGGAAAGAATTAACAGGGCATGTTGATAATGATAGTTTAGTAGTTG
>CANQNA010000002.1 GCA_947625005.1 uncultured Bacilli bacterium | reverse complement strand
CATTAGAAAAAGCTTTTGAAATTTATCCTGATGTAAAAGTTATAATGATAGCACATTTATATGGAACAATAGGAAATATAGAAAAAATAACACAAATTGCTAAAAAACATAATGTTATAATTATAGAAGATGCAGCAGAAGCTTTAGGAGCAACATATAAAGGAAAAGCAGCAGGTACATTTGGAGACTTTAATTGCATTTCATTTAATGGAAACAAAATAATTACAGGAACAACTGGTGGAATGTTATTAACAGATGATTTAGAATCTGCAAATAAAGTAAGAAAATGGTCAACACAAGCCAGAGAAAATGCATCTTGGTATCAACATGAAGAAATCGGCTATAATTATAGAATGTCTAATGTAATAGCAGGAATTGTTAGAGGACAATACCCATATTTAGAAGAACATATTGCACAGAAAAAAGTAATTTATGCAAGATACAAAGAAGGATTGAAAGATTTACCAGTAAAAATGAACCCAATTCCAAAAGAATGTGAATCAAATTATTGGCTATCTTGCCTAATAATAGATAAAGAAGCTATGTGCAAACAAGTAAGAGGAGAAAAAGACAGTCTTTATATAAGTGAAAAAGGAAAGTCTTGCCCTACTGAAATACTAGAAAAGTTAGCAGAAATAAATGCAGAAGGAAGACCAATATGGAAACCAATGCACATGCAACCAATATTTAGAATGAATCCATTTGTTACAAAAATTGGTAATGGAAGAGCAAATACAAATGCTTATATAGATGGCAATGCATTAGATATAGGAATGGATATATTTGATAGAGGTTTATGCTTGCCATCTGATAACAAAATGACAGAAGAGCAACAAGAAAAAATTATAAAAGTTATAAAAGGATGTTTTGAATGATGGAACATAAAAAGGAGATATATGAAAAATACATAAAAAGACTTTTAGATTTTATACTTAGTTTATTGGCGTTAATAATATTAAGTCCAGTAATGTTAATTATTGCTATATTAGTTAGAATAAAGCTTGGAAAACCGGTAATTTTTAAACAAGAGAGACCAGGGAAAGATGAAAAAATATTTACTTTATATAAATTTAGAACAATGACAGATGAAAGAGATGAAGAAGGAAATCTATTACCAGATGAAAAAAGGCTTACTAAATTTGGAAAAATGTTAAGAAGTACAAGTTTAGATGAACTTCCAGAATTAGTAAATATATTAAAAGGAGATATGGCAATAGTTGGACCAAGACCATTACTAGTAGAGTATTTACCATATTATACTGAAAAAGAAAAACATAGACATGATGTTAGACCAGGACTTACAGGGTTAGCGCAGGTAAATGGTAGAAATTTAATTACATGGGAAGAAAGATTTAGATATGATATAAATTATATAAATAGTATAACATTCGTAGAAGATTTAAAAATAATATTAAAAACCATAAAAAAGGTATTTTTACATACAGATATACAAGCTGATACAACTGATGAATTGTACTTAGATAAAATGAGAAAGCAGGAGATAAAAAATGCAAGTAGATAGTATTTTGAATACACCTTATTACGTAATAGATAAACAAGAGTTAGAAGATAATTTTAATAAACTTGTTGATGCCTTAAAATTATATTGGAACAATTATATAATAGGATATTCATATAAAACAAATTCATTACCTTGGATAGTAGAATATTTTAACAAAAAAAATTGTTTTTCTGAGGTAGTTTCGAATGATGAATATGAACTTGGAAAATTGTTAGGTATTGAGAAAAATAAATACATATATAATGGACCAATAAAAACTAAAGAATCGTTTATAGAAACTGCAAATAATGGATGCTATGTAAATATTGACTCTGCTAGAGAGTTGAAATGGGCAACTGAATTGAAAGGAAATTATAAAATAGGATTAAGGGTTAATTTTGATATTGAAAAGCTTTGCCCAAACCAATCACAATGTGGTACAGAGGGTGGTAGATTTGGCTTTTGCTATGAAAATGGAGAATTAGGTAAGGCATTAAATTTCCTTAAGGAAAACAATGTGAAAATTTCAGGATTACATTTACATACAAGTTCAAAAACAAGAAGTTTAGATATTTACAAAGCAATTGCAATTATGGCGATAAAAATAAAAAATGAATTTAAGCTTAATTTAAGTTATATAGACATAGGAGGAGGTTTTTTTGGAGGGATAGCAGATAAGCCACAATTTGCTGATTATATAAAGTTAGTTTCAAATATTTTAAAAAAAGAAATGTCTCCAAAACAAACAACTTTAATTATCGAACCTGGAATGGCAGTAATAGGTGCGCCAATAAATTATGTTACATCTGTTATTGATGTGAAAGACACAACTTTTAATAGATTTGTTATAACAGATGGCACACGAACAAGTATAGACCCATTAATGAAAAAAACAAATTACTTTCATAGTTATAGTTATTCGAATGAAAACAAAAAAACAATAAAAAAACAAGTGATATGTGGATATACTTGTATGGAAAATGACAGAATGTTTATAGAAAACAATGGATTAGAGCTAAGTGTTGGAGATAAAATCATATATAAAAAAGTAGGAGCTTATACTATGTGCATTACTCCATTATTTATAAAATATTTTCCAGATGTTTATGTATTTGAGAATAATAGATATATAAAGGTAAGAGATGCATGGACTCCATACCAATATATTCAAAATAGTTATATAGGAGAAAAAGTATGATAAACATATTAATATTAAGTGTAGGCACAAGAAATAAAATAGTGCAATATTTCAAAAAAGAATTAGAAGGTAAGGGGAAAGTTATTGCAACTGATTGTAGTAATTTAGCACCAGCAATTTACGAAGCGGATAAATACTATATAGTTCCAAAAATATCTGAAGAAGGTTATTTGGGGCAGATTTTAAACATCTGCAAAAAAGAAAAAATAAATGCAGTATTTACTTTAATAGATCCAGAAATAAGTTTAATTTCAAAAAATATACAAAAATTTAAAGAATTAAATATATTGCCAATAATGTCAGATTATATTCAAGTAGAAATGTGTTTTGATAAGTATGAAATGTACAAGTTTCTAGAACAAAATAATTTTGATACCGCAAAAAGCTATATAGATAAAGAAGAATTTTATAAAGATTTAAATGAAAATAAAATAAGATTCCCTGTATTTGTAAAACCAGTAAAAGGAAGTGCAAGTATAAATATTAATAAAATACAAACGAAAGAGGAATTAGAAGTTATTTGGAAAAAATGTGATAATTTAATGATTCAAGAATTTATGGACGGAAAAGAATATGGAGTAGATGTATATATAGATATGATTTCTGAAGAACCAGTGGCAATATTTGCAAAAGAAAAAATAAAAATGAGAGCAGGAGAAACAGATAAAGCTATATCTATAAAAGATGAAGAATTATTAACATTAATAAAAAACTTTGTAAAAAAGGCAGGATTTAAAGGAATTATTGACATCGATGTATTTAAGGTGCAAGACAAGTACTATATATCAGAAGTGAATCCAAGATTTGGCGGAGGATATCCGCATGCTTATGAATCAGGAGAAAATATACCTAAGATGATAATAAATAACATCGAAAACAAAGAAAATAAATCGCAAATTGGAAAATATGAAGAAGGTACAATTATGATGAAGTATAATGAAATTAAAATGTTAAAAAAATTTAGTGAATGAGAGTTAACAATAAAAAATTATTTATAGAAATAGATAGTAAATAATCATTAAAACTCAATAAAATAAAAATAAATAATAATTTGCAATTTGATTTAAAAAAATGAAAATTGTCTAGATGAACAAAATATAATAATTAGAAAAAATGATATGGATGGGAAGTATAAAATGAATATAATTATAGTAGCACATTTTACAGAAACACCAAATGAAAAAGGAAATAATAGATTTAATTATATAGCAGAGATAATAAATAAAAAAAACAATGTAGAATTAATAACTTCAAGTTTTTATCATGGAAATAAAAAACAAAGAGATTTACAGAAAGAAGGATTAGAAAAATTAAAATATAAATTTACTACAATATATGAACCAGGATATAAAAAGAATGTGACTTTAAAAAGATTTTATAGTCATTATATTATGGCTATAAATTTAAAAAAATATTTGAAAAAAATAAAAGTAAAACCTGATGTAATTTATTGTGCAGTTCCTTCATTAAGTGTAGCAAAAGTTATGGCTCAATATGCAAAAAAAAATAATATTAAATTTATTATAGATGTTCAAGATTTATGGCCAGAAGCATTTAAAATGGTATTTAATATTCCGATTATTAGTAATACTATATTTTTTCCAATTAAAAAAATGGCAGATTATATATATAGACAGGCAAATGATATAGTAGCTGTATCTGATACATATTTAAAAAGAGCAGAGAGTGTTAATAAGAAATGCAGAAATAAGTTAAGTGTATTTTTAGGAACAGACTTAGATACATTTGATATGCACAGTAGAAAAAATAAGAAGATATTTAAAGATAATTACATTAGATTAGTATATGTAGGAACAATAGGACATAGCTACGATTTAAAAACTGTAATAGATGCAATGAAAATATTACAAGAAAGAGGAAATAAAGTAAAATTTTTAATAATGGGAACAGGTCCATTGGAAGAAGAACTAAAGGAGTATTCGAAAGGTGTAAATGTAGAATTTAAAGGACTATTAGATTATAGAGAAATGATTGGTTATTTATGTGGTTGTGATATTGCGATTAATTCAATTTCAAAAGGTGCAGCTCAGAGCATTACAAATAAATTGGGTGATTATGCAGCGGCTGGCTTACCTGTAATTAGCACTCAAGAATCTGAAGAATATAGAGAAATTGTTGAACAATATAAAATAGGTTTTAATTGTGAAAATGGAAATGTAAAAGAAGTAGCAGAAAAAATAGAATTACTAATTAATGATAATAAATTAAGAGAAGAATTTGGAAAGAATAACAGAAAATTAGCTGAAGAAAAATTTGATAGAAAAATAACATATTTAAAAATAAAAGAATTGTTAGAAAATTAATTTAGAAGAGTTATTATGAAAAAATAATAATACTTATAAAGATTGGAGAAATAAATTAATGAACGTAAAAATAGTTAGGGCTAATAGAGGATTTTGGAAAGATTTATTTGAAACAAAAATTCCAAATGTAAATTTTGTACAAGAAAACATTGTTTTAACTGAAGACATAAGAAAAAATTCTAAAAAAATATTGTGGAAAATGAGTCAATTGAAAATTTTAGATTTATTAGGAATCTATCAACAAATAAAAATTCGTGATAATAATTATGATGTATACTTTAGTTATAATAGATTTTTAAAAGCTAATCGCTCTTATGTTTTAGCAGTTGAAAATCCTACGGCAATGGTGCATTATCATCCTAAACTATCAAGAGGTTTGATTGGTCATATGAATTTAAAAAAAACATTTAAAAATAAAAATTTAAAAACAATTGTATGCTTATCACAAGCATGTTTATCAACAATGGACTATTATTATGATATTCCAAAGGATATAAAGCTTATGCAAATTTATCCTTATGTAAAAGATTGTATAAGTAAAGAAGAATTTTCCAAAAAGTTAGAAAGTAACAATATAAATTGTTTATTTATATCTTCTAATTTTTATCTAAAAGGAGGAAGTGAGTTACTACAAGCTATAAAAGATAACTGCTGGGATAATAATTCAAATTTACATTTTGATATTATTACTAAGATATCAGACTTAGAGCCAGAGACTCTAAAAATAATAAATACATTAAAAAATGTAAGTTTATATGATTTTAAATTTTCTAAAGAAGAACTAAATCAATTTTATAAAAAAGCTAATATTTTTATAAATTTAACTAGAAATGATAGCTTTTCGTTAGTTACTTTAGAGGCATTACATTTTGGATGTGCTTTTATCACTACAGCAATGTATGCAATAAAAGAAATGGTAATAGATGATTATAATGGATATTTAACTAGTCCAACAATAAAAGTCTGGAATGACGACAATACTAGAAATGAGAAATTATCTCCAAAAGATATAAAAAAATTATATAGCAACTATATTGATAACCAAAAAGTAATATATTTAACACAAAAACTTAATTATTTGATAGAAAATCAAAAAAAATTAAAAATAATGGAGCAACATTCTTATGAGTTATCAAAAAGTAAATTTTCTAGTGAATCAATAAAAAATAAATGGAAAAATGTTTTTGAGGAAATGATGAAAAATGAATAATGTAGTAAAGTTAGGAATAATTATTTTGAACTACAATACTTGGGAAGAATCTATACAATGTATAAAATCAATTGAAAAATACACTAATATTCCTTATAAAATATATTTAATAGATAACAAATCAAAAATAAATGCAAGTGAGGAACAATTAAGTATTATAAGTGATTTTAAACATACTGAACTGATATATTCTAATGAAAATAGAGGATATTCAGCTGGAAATAACATAGGAATAAAAAAGGCATTAGAAGAATGTCAATATATTATGATTTGTAATAGTGATATTTTATTTGTAGACAATTCTATTGAAAAAATGATAGAATTTTTAGAAAAGAATAAAAATGTAGGAATAATTGGACCAACTATATACAATACAGAAAATATATTACAACCATTTTATATGATAACAAAATTAACTGCTATAGGAAAAATAAAAAATATGCTTTTAAAAACTCCGTTAAAAGGTTTTTTAAAGAAATTTAAGGAAAATTTTATTATAGATAAGGAGATAGAAGAACCTAAAAAAGTATTTGGAGTTAGTGGTTGCTGTTTTCTTATGAGCAAAGAATGTGCTAGGTTTTTATATCCATTAGATGAAAGAGTTTTTCTTTATGAGGAAGAATATATAATTGGAGTAAGATTAGAAAATCAGTATGATGTTTACATTTTTCCAAATACACACATAATACATGCACATGGAAAATCTACTGGAGGAATGACAGAATTTTCATATAATTGCCTTATTGAAAGTGAGCAATTATATTTAAAAGAGTATTTACATACAAATATATTTTTAAGAAAAATTATATTATTTATCCGTAAGGTATTAAAAAAACATACAGTAAAAGGATGAAAAAAGGATGTTTATAAATATTATTATATAATAATTTAAAATATTAAAAACACTTAAAAAGATCAAAGAGGAATTTTATTATGCTTTTATTTTTATTTATAATTGCAATTATTGCTGGTATTATATTTCCAAAATCTAAAGTAATAACAATATATCAAATTGCTATATGTGCTATTATGTTTGCCTTTAACGTTGATATCCCTGATTATAAAGGATATTATGGTACATATTATTCTATAATAGAAGGTGGAATATATGAATCACATTTTGAAAGGTTCGGGTTTTTATATAAAGCTATATGTAAACTATCAATTAGCATCGGTTTGGATTTTAACACTTTTAGACTATTTTTATTTTTAGGTTGTATTTTTTTGATAATTTTTTCTGTCAAAAAATTAACACCTAGAATTAACCTTGTCCTTTCATTATATATGGTTTTTCCATTTACAATGGATTGTATTCAAATACGAAACTTTATTGCTGAAGCTGTTATTATTTTTGCTTTTCAGTTTATATTTTTATCTACAGAGCAAAAAAATGCAAATAAGAAAAACATTATTTTATTTATAACATTTGTTATTATAGCTACACTGTTCCATCCTACTTCGCTTATATATTTAATTTATTTACCAATGTTTTTCCAAAATTCAGTAAAAAAGCTTTTAAAAATAGAAGCTGCTTCAATGTGGGGATGTTGTATATTGATACTGGTAGGAAGTATTACAATTTTCAAAAATAGTGGTTACTTAAAAACTAGAACAAGTATGATTACATTTGTTACATTTTCTGCATCAATTATAGTAATAGATTTATTAATAAATCATTTTATTAAAAACCATAATGTTGGTAAGCACATTAGTATTGAAAAATATACAAAAGAGATAAACTTTTTAAAAAATACTATGGTGTTTATACCACTATTAATGTTTAATGGTGAAATGTTTAGATTAATTAGAAATACATTAATAATAATATCAGCATTTGTAGCAGATTATATTGATAATATTCAAAAAGATTATCGAGGTAAAAAAATTATTTTATGTTCATCTGTCGGCATAATTATTTGTTTTTTTGTAGTTTACTATTTATTACTGTATAGAAGTGCTTTTTATGCTTATGATGTTCCACTATTAAATGTTATAATTGATAGTATAAATTTTAGAAGGTGATAATAAGTGAAAGTGAATTTTTATATGCCATTAGTTTACATAGGAATTACTGGAGGATATAAAGTTGTATTTCAATATGCTAACTACTTAGCAGAAAAAGGCCATGATGTTGAAATATACTATACTATGAGAAATGGAGAAAATTCTAGGCATTTGCCAAAATTTGTTGGGAGATTTATTTGGAGAATACTTTTTATTGGGTATCCTAGATGGTATAAGTTAAATAATAATATAACACAAAAGTTAGTAAGAAATTATGAAGAAAAATATATTAGAGATGCAGATGCTAGTATAGCTACAGCTTTTAGCACTGCTAATCCTATTTCTAAACTTTCAAATAAAAAAGGAAAAAAATTTTATTTTATACAAGACTATGAAAATTGGGGAAAAACAACAGATGAACTTGTAATGAAGTCTTATAGCTTAGGTATGAATAATATTGTAATTTCAAAATGGCTAAAAGAAATTGTAGATAAATATAGCAAAGAGAAATCACAATTAATCGTAAATGGAATAGATTTGAATATTTTTAAAATAAAAAATCCTATAAAAAATAGAAATCCATATTCAATAAGTATGCTTTATTCAAATACAGACAAAAGAAAAGGAAGTGAATATGGAATAAAAGTATTAAAAGAACTCAAAGAAAAATACCCTAATTTAAAAGTTACTCTTTTTAGTACTAGTAAGAGACCAAAAGATTTACCAAATTGGATTGAATATATACATAAAGCAAATGAGGAACAAGTTGTTGACTTAATGAACAATAGTGCAATATATATGTGTACAAGTTTGGTAGAAGGTTTTGGTTTACCTGGTTTAGAAGCAATGGCTTGTGGCTGTGCTTTAGTTACAACAAATTGCTTAGGGGTAATGGAGTATGCAAACGAAAATAATGCAATGATTTCTAAACCAAAAGATACTGATGAAATGTATAAAAGTATAGATAAACTCTTATCTGACAACGATTTAAGAATTAGTATTGCTGAAAAAGGGTATGTTTCTATTCAGAATAGAGATTTAACAGCAAGTAAAATTAATTTTGAAAAATATATAACTACAATATGAGAAGGAGATTAAAAAATGAGCACAATAAAAATCGGAAATTTAACATTTCAAAGAACTACAAACTATGGTGCACAATTACAAAACTATGCTCTACAAGAATACTTAAAACAATTTAATAATTTAGAAGTAGATGTTATAAATTATGAAAATGAAAAAATAAATGGAGTTGAAAGAAGAATTGGATTATTAGAAGAAAAGAGCATAAAAAATATAATAAAGTATTTTTTAGTAGGAAGAAAAAGAAATAATAGGTGGGATAAATTCGAAGAATTTAGAAGTCAATATATGAATCTAACAGAAAGATATAACAAATATAATATTGAACAAATAGAAAATAAATATGATTATTTTTTAGTGGGTAGTGATCAAGTTTGGAATACAGACATAACAGGTAATGATTATAATTATATGCTAGATTTTGTTAAGGACAATAAAAAGAAATGTTCTTATGCTGCAAGTATTGGAAAAGAAAATATAGATAATAAAAAATTATTAACAAAAATAAGTGAATTTCAACAAATAAATGTCAGAGAAGATAGTGCAAAAAAATTATTAGAAGAAAATGGAATAAAAAATGTAAAGACAGTAACAGACCCAGTATTTTTTTTATCAAAAGATGAATGGATAAAAAAATTAAACTTAGTTCCTAAAAAAGGAAATTATATTTTAGTTTATATTATAGACAATTATAAGGAAAATATTAAAAGAATTAAGGAATATGCAAAACAAAAACATTTAGAGGTTGTATATATAAATAATAATATTTTAAATAGCCATAAAGTGAAAGATATAAAAACTGCATCACCAAAAGATTTTTTGGAATATTTATATGGCGCAAAATATGTGATTACAGGCTCTTTTCACGCAATATGCTTTTCATTAATTTTTAATAAAGATTTTTATTATATTTTAAATAAAACAAATAAAAGAAATTCTAGAATGACTGATTTAATGAATAAATTAGATATAAAGAATAAAGATGTAACTGATAAAAAAGAAATAAAAGAAACAAATATAAATTACGAACTAATTAATTTAAAAATAGAAAATGAAATAAAAAAGTCAAAAGATATATTAAAAAAAATGATTAATGAATGGGAAGGTAGTAATGGATAATATAGAAAAAATAAAAAGTAATAGTAAGAAAGGAAAAGCAAAAGAATTAATAAAAAATACAATTATTATCTTTATTGGTAAAATATCAACACAATTTATTTCCTTTTTGTTATTACCATTATATACATCTTATATAGATACAGGCGAATATGGTTACGTTGATTTAGTAACAACTTATACAACTCTTATAGTAACAGTAGTTATTGTACAACTAGATATGGCTGCATTTAGGTTTTTATTAGACTATAGAGATAGTGAAGATGGAAAAAAGAAAGTTATAAGTAATATATTTTTTTGCATTATAGTATTAACTGCAATATTCACATTAGTTTATATTTTTTTAGCAAAATTTGTTTTAAAAATTCAATATGCGTGGCTTATATTATTAATAATACTTACAAATATAATATCAAGTGTATTGTTACAAATTGCAAGAGGTCTAGGAAAAAATTTAGACTTTTCTGTTTCAAGTATAATTAGTGGAATTATAACTATTATTTTAAATATAGTATTAATTATTAAGTTTAGACTTGGTGAATTAGGACTATTAATATCAATAATATTTTCTAGCTTATCTAGCTCACTATATTTAATAATTAGATTGAAAATATTAAAAAAGATAAAGTTAGGATATAGAGATAAAAGAATGGCAAAAGAACTTTTTAAATATTCTGTACCATTAGTACCAAATCAATTGTCTTTGTGGATAGTAAGTATTTCAGATAGAACTATTATATCTACAATTTTAGGAACTTCTGCAAACGGTATATATTCTATTGCAAATAAGTTTTCTGTAATACTTAATGGTATTTATAATGTTTTCTATTTAGCTTGGTCAGAGCAAGCATCTTTAAATTTTAAAGAAGATGATAGAGATAATTACTTTAGTTTAGTAATAAATAATGGCATTAAAATTTTTGGAACAATATGTCTTTTAATAATCACAGCAATGCCGTTTATTTTTAGTATATTAATAAACCAAAATTATGAAGAATCATATTATCAGATACCAATTTTATTATTAGGAACATTACTTAGTATTATTGTAGGGATGATTGGTGTTATATATATTGCAAAGAAAAAATCTAAAGAATTAGCAAAAACAACTGCAATTGCAGCTATAATTAATATAATTATAAATATTGTTTTTATTAGACAATTTGGTTTATATGCTGCATCAATGTCAACTTTTATTGCTTACTTAATTGTTATGATATATAGATGGTTTGATATAAAAAAATATATAAATATTAAATTAGATAAGGTAAAGATATTTGTTATAATAGTAAGTTTAATAATTGCTTTATGTTTTTATTATATAAACATACTTACTATAAATATAATAAGTTTAACTTTATCAATACTAATAGCGATATATTTAAATAAAAATATAATAGTTTTAATTATTGAAAAAGGCGCAAAATTTGCGAAAATTAAAAAATAAAGAAGGAAATTTATGAAAAAGCAAAATAAAAAAATATCATTATTTGATAGTAAAGAGAAATGTTGTGGATGTGGAGCTTGTTATTCGATATGTCCTAAAAATGCAATTACAATGAAAGAAGATAATGAGGGCTTTTTATATCCTACAATAAATTATGAGTTATGTGTACAATGTAAAAGGTGTGTGTATGTATGTCCTTTTAAAAATAGGTTAAAAGGCTAGTATTAGGAGAAAAGATTATTATGAAGAAAATGTTTTATGCGGTCAAAATAAAAAATGAATATACAAGATTGAAATCTAGATCTGGTGGTATATTTACAGCATTAACTGATTTTATATTAAAAAGAAAAGGTGTAATATATGGTTGTATTTTAAATGAAAAATTGGAAGCTATACATATTGGTACTAATAATTTTGAAGATAGAAATAAAATGAGAGGTTCAAAGTATGTCCAAAGCAGAATAGGGAATTGCTATAAAAAAGTAAAAAAAGATTTAGAAGATAATAAAGAGGTTTTATTTTCAGGAACACCTTGTCAAGTAGATGGTTTAAAAAAATTTTTAGGAAAAGATTATGAAAATTTATATTGTATAGATATTATTTGTCATGGAGTTCCTAGTCCTTTGATTTTGAGAGATTATATAAAATGGCAAGAAGAGAAAAATAATGGGAAATGTGTAGAAATAGATTTTAGAAATAAAGAAAAATTTGGATGGCGTTCTCATATAGAAACTTTTAAGATAGATAGCAAAGAAGGTACAAAGGTAATTGATGACGTTTTATATACAAATTTATTTTATAGTCATCTTATTTTAAGGCCATCTTGCTTTATTTGTCCATATAAAAACTTAAATCGTTCAAGTGATATAACCATTGGTGATTACTGGGGAATAGAAAAAATAGATAAAAATTTTGAAGATGATAAAGGAGTATCTATTGTTATAATAAACAATGAAAGAGGAAAAAAACTATTTGATCAAATAAAAAAAGATATTTTTTTTAAGAAGACAACAGAAGAAAATAGTTTACAACTTCCTTTAGTAAAACCTTTTGATGAACCTATAAAGAGAGATAAGTTTTGGATTGAATATCATAAAAAAAGTTTCAATAAAATTATAAATAAATATGGAAAACATGGAGTAAAATGGAAAATAATAAAACTTCTTTCCAAAGCAAAAAAATTTGCAATATTTATTGTTGCACATTCTAAGATGAACAAAGAATTATAAAGTAAAATTGAAAAATTTTGTGAGAAATACAATGCTGTTATTTTAGAAGATAGGACAGGAAACTATTTTGGAAAAAATAATTTTTACAAATAAACGAAATGTTCAAATATAAATTATAGCTTATTGAATACAGAAAAATTATAATAACATATAAAAAATATTAATATTGGAGAAAAGTATGAAAAATATAAACACAAAGCCTGAAACGCTTGCAAGAGTACACACACACACACACACACACACACACACACACAAGTAATTTAAAAAATAATAATAAAAATAGAAAAAATGGAATAGATATATTGAAATGTTTAGCTGCATTTTTTGTAATTTGTATACATAATCCTTTTAAAGGAGAGTTTGGAAAAATATTTATAACAATATCAAGATGTGCAGTACCAATATTTTTTATAATTACTGGATTTTTTTATCAACAAAAAGTAGAAAAAAACGAAGAAAATAAACAAATTATTAAAGTATTAAAACTTTGTGTTATATCAAACATTTTGTTTTTTTGTTATAAATTAGTAATTAGTACAGTGAAGCATGAAAATATTATTATACTATTAAGAAATATTTTTAACGTAGAACATTTTTTAAAATTGATTTTTTTAAACGAATCTCCATTTGCAACTCATTTATGGTATTTGAATGCACTATTATATGTATTAATAATAATGAAATTTATTAATAAGTATAATAAATATAAAGTTATATATATTATTACACCATTTTTATTATTAATCGATTTAATGTTTGGAAAATATTCTTTATTAATTTTTGGAAAAGAATTTTACCATCTTTTTGTACGAAATTTTCTGTTTGTAGGATTACCATATTTTAGTATTGGTAGCTATATAAGTAGAAAAGTTGATTATAAAAAATATGAAAAATATACAAAATATATTTTCTTATTAATTATATTTTTTGCTTTAACAACTATTTTGGAAAAGATGATATTAATTCACTTTAATATAGAAGCAGCTAGAGATCATTACATAAGCACAACTTTTCTTGCTATATCTTTATTTTTATATTTTTTACAATATAATAGTGAAAAAATAGGGATAATAAAATATATTTCTAATATTGGGAAGAACTATTCTAGTATTATTTACATTATCCATCCAATTTTTATAAGTGTGCTAGATAAAATATTTAAAAATATAAGTATATATACTTATATTGCTCCTATAATTGTATTTATTTGTAGTACTATTGTTGCTATAATTTATAAGAAGATTATTAAAAAACTATTAAGAAAGGTAGAAATTGATTATGAACATAAAAAAGTATGTTAAAAGAGGAATATAATATATCGTATAAGAGCATAAACCACAAATAATAAAAGCAGAAATAGTGCAAAAAAAAGCTAGTGATATTTTAAAAGAAAAAATAATTATGGTAACTGGGGGAGCTTGGGATTAGGATATTATATAGCTAAAAAATTACATCAAGAAGGTGCTACAGTAATAATTACAGGAAGAAATGAAGAAAATTTGAAAAAAGCATACGAAAAGATTGGAGATAATACAGTATATTATTGCTGGGATATTTCTGATATTAAAAAAGGCAAAAATATATTAGATGAAATATACAATAAATATGGTGGAATTGATATACTTATAAATAATGCTGGAATTTCACTACATGAAAGTAATATACTAGAAGTAACGGAAGAAAATTTTGATAAACAGTTTTCAATAAACCTTAAAGGTAGTTATTTCTTAAGTAAAAATTATATAAAAAAATTAAAAGAAAACAATGCACAAGGAAATATAATATTTATTTCATCTGAAAGAGGGAATAAATGTGATGATCTACCTTATGGATTAATTAAAGTCGCAATTAACAGTTTAACGAGAGGATTATCAAGAAGGTTTTATCAAGCAGGAATTAGAGTAAATGCAGTTGCACCTCGGAGTAACTGCTAGTAATATGACAGGTATAAACAAAGAAGGAGACTTGTATGCTGAAAATGTAGCAGGTAGATTTTTTATACCAGAAGAAGTTGCAGAAACAGTTCTATTTTTAGCTAGTGATTATAGTAAGTGTATTTCAGGAGAAATTGTACATTGCAATGCGGGACAACATTTAAGTTCATATATTTATTAAATATTTAAATAGTATAATAAGAGAATGTATTAACGAGATAAAAAATTTATAAATAAAAGGTTAGTTAAAAATTAAAAGCAACATTGTAAAAAAATTTGATTGTATGGAATTGATATTTACAAAGATGGAAAACTAATTGAAAGTGTTACAGAATCAAATACATTACCTTATACAGGAAACAATGTAAATACACTTGTAATTATTTCTTCAGTTATAGCAATTGGATTAGCTGTAACATTAGTAGTAAAAAAGAAATTAGCATAATTGCTTTAAAATAAAAATCTCTCAGTTTAGCCGAGGGATTTTTATTTTCTCATTTCTATAACTTATTCAAGAATTTCCTTTGAGTAGTATAAGATGAATGCACATACCTATTCAAAGTTATATTAACATCAGAATGACCCAGAATTTTACTTAGAGATTTAGCGTCCATACCAATTTTTATACAATTAGTTGCAAAAGTATGTCTCAAAATATGAAACTTATAATTAGGAATATTACATATTTTTAAACACTTTTTAAAAGAATCATAATAATTTCGAGGTTCTATAAATTTTTTGCAACCTGTTAGAAAATACTCATCTCCAGAATATTGATTAACCCTCTGTAATAATTTTAGAATAATAAGTAATTTTTTTGATATAGGTATCTTTCTAGTAGAGTTTTTTGTTTTAGGGCTACTAATTTGAATAGCAGTATCTCCTTTACCTTTGTATAATCTTTGCATAGTTTTATTTATAATAAAAACATTTTCTTTCAAATTTATATCGTTCCAGGTCAATGCACAAATTTCGCCTAAACGCAAACCAGTATTTAAACAAATAACAATTCCTATATTTTTTAAATTATTGCTTTCTAAACAGTATTGCTCTAGTTTTTTTATTTCATTATCTTTCAATATTTGTATTTCATATTGTTCACATTTTGGGATTGATATTAGATCTAACATATAATTAGTATTATATTTTCTTTGTGTATATTGCAATATAGATTTGAAAACAGATAAAATATCTTTTACTGTTTTAGCTGAAAGTGAGTTAGATAGGTAGTTAATATAGATGTTAAAATCATATTTTTCAAAATAGTATATATTTTTATTTCCAAAATAAGATAGTATATATGTTTCGATAATATACTTATATCTGCAATAAGTAGAGTTTTTTATTGAAATCTTTTTAAATAAAAGCCAATCATCTGATACTTTTTTTAGTGAAATTATTTTCTTTAAAATGCTCATACTTTACCTCCATCGTATAAATATATATTTGTCAAAAAAAGCTAAAAAAATGTAATAATTATAAAATTTATTTTAATTTACCAGATTATTAAAAAAATAATATATTAATTTACAAGAAAATTTATAGTTGTTATGGAGGATTTAAAGAATTAAAATAATTTAAATGTAAAATTAAACTGGATAAGCAATAAAAAAATATCATAAAGTAAGAAACTTTATGATTACAAGATTTATTTTATCATAGTAAAAAATTTTTTTCAATATTTTTTTACATTTTTTTTACTTTTTTTATGTAAAATATATTATAATTAAATTCATGTGTAGTAAATATATATTTAATTTATAATTTGTCTACACGTTATAAATTAATCAAAAATAATGAAATAAATATAGGAAACCAATAAAAATATCAAATTTTTTATTGGCTTTTTTCTTTTTTTTGTCAATATCATAAAGTTTCTTACTTTATGACAGAAAGTTGGAGAGTTAAAATGCTAAAAAATACTGAAAAACAAGGATATTGTATAACAACTTATAAGGTAAGATTGTATACAAATTATTCAGAATATATAAAATTGTCAACAAAAATATACAATGACTTAGTATTAAAATATTACAATCTATTATTTAAGTATCAGGAATTTTTAGATTATCCAAGTAGAGAATGTGCAAAAAAATTGGAAAAAATTACAATTATAAGCAAAACAGGAGAAAAAGGAAAAGAATATTTTGAAAACAATAGTCCAAGAAGCTTAAGAAGAGCTGCAATAACCTGTGCTGTTAAAGAAGTAAAAACGTATATGGGAAATTTAGAAAATTCAAAATATAACGAAAAAATAGGAACTCCAAGCAAAGCAAAACAATTTAATTATCCAATGACATATTGGAATGATATGTATAAAGATATACAAGATGATGGAAAATTTAAGATTAAACTGTTTAATGGACAAGACTGGAAATGGTATGATGCAAAATTTAAAGATTGGGAAAAACTAAAAGGACTTGAAACTTTATCTCCAACAATAGTAATAAAAAAAGATTATGTTATGGCTCATATACCTGTAAAACAAATTGTAGAAAATATTACACCAATTAAATACAGATTAGAAGATGAAAATATAAGAGTTTGTGGAATCGCATTTTCTAATAGTAACAATTTTGCAATATGTACAGTAATAGATAGCAAAGGGAAATTATTAAAGACGCTTTTTATTTCAGGTGGAGATGAGTACAGACACAGAACTAAAGCAATTTTAGGAAAAATCTATAAAGATAAATGTAAAAGTAAGCATTTAACAATGGTAGAAGGAGATCATAAAAATTGTTTTAGAAAGTTGCATAATATTAGTGAATATTATGCACATGAAGTTAGCAGAAAAATTATAAACTTTTGTGTAGAAAACAACGTACAAGTAATTTCTATAGCAAACTTAACAGGAAGAAATAATTACTATGAGAAAAAAATTAAAAAATATACACCAATATATTTAAGAAAGAAAATAACCAATTATCTAAAATATAAAGCATTTAAAGAAAGCATACTTATAAAAACTGTAAGTTCAAAAGACACAGCAAGAAGGTGTTATAAATGCAATGGGTTAATAAAAAGAAATAAATATGAACTTAAAGTTAGGTGTGAAAATGAACATGAAATAGATTATTTTTTTAATTCTGCAATGAATATAAGTTTAGCTTGTTTAAATAAATCAAATGATAAATAAAATAAAAACAAAATCCTGTGTGGAAACATATAGGTGAGTACATAAATTATATGTTTATGTATTTGTGTTGAATATCGCGATCGTTATATGTAAAAGTATATGCAAAAAATATACAAGTATAAGTAAAGAAGTAAAAATATTCAAGATATTTGTAGATTTAACAAGTAGAAATATAAAAAGGGATGAAATTCAATGTACATAAAAATAAAAAGGGGCATAGACCTAATTTTAGCAATAATATTATTAATTATATTTGCCATTCCAATGATTATTATAGCAACTTGTATAAAAGTAGAAGATAAAGGACCTATTATATATAAATCTAAAAGAATGGGAAAGGGATTAAAAGAATTCAATGCATATAAATTTAGATCTATGAAGACAGAGAGAAAAGAATTAAATAGCAATTTATCACATGATGAGATGGTAACTAAAGTTGGAAAGTTTATTAGAAGGACAAGCCTTGATGAATTGCCTCAATTGATAAATATAATTAAGGGAGAAATGAGCTTTATAGGACCAAGACCTTGGATACCAGAGTATTATGAATGGTTTACAGATGAACAAAAAAGAAGAGTTGATATATTACCTGGAATTTCTGGCCTGGCACAAGTTAAAGGCAGAAATGGGATAAATATATTTAAAAAAATAGAATATGATTTGCAATATATTGATAATATGAGCTTTAAACAAGATGTTAAGTTGATGATAGAAACGATAAAAACTGTATTTTCTAAAGCAGATGCAGAAATCACAGAAAATGGAATTAAGGAAGAAATAAGAGAATTAAAAATTCAAAAAATAAAGATAGATGAAAGTACATATAACAAAGTAATATAAAAGGAAATTATTAAAATTGAAGTTAATAAAAAATATTAGGATATAGGGGTATAGTAAATGGAAACAGATTTAGTTAGTATAATCACACCAGTATATAATAGTGAAAAATTTATAAAAGAAACCATAAAAACGGTACAAGAGCAAACTTATGAAAATTGGGAATGGATACTTGTAAATGATTGCTCAACAGATAGGAGTTCAGAAATAATTAAGCAATACACAAAAGAAGATGGAAGAATAAAATTATTAAATCTAAAAACAAATTTTGGTGTAGCAATAGCAAGAAATATAGGAATGGAACAGAGCAATGGAAAATATATTGCATTTTTAGATGCAGATGATTTATGGGCAAAAGAAAAATTAGAAAAGCAAATTATGTTTATGAAAGAAAACAAATATATTTTTACATTTACAGATTATGAATTTTCAGATAAAGAAGGAAATAAAACGGGAAAAATAGTTAAAGTACCTAAAAAGATAAATTATAAACAAGCTTTAAAGAATACTACAATTTTTACATCTACAGTTGTTTTTAATGTTGATAAATTAGGAAAAGAATTAATACAAATGCCAAATATTAAAAGTGAAGATACTGCAACATGGTGGAAAGTTCTAAAAAGTGGATATGAAGGTTATGGATTAAATGAAAACTTAACATATTATAGAAGAATGAAAGGAACTTTGTCATCTAATAAGTTTAATGCAATAAAAAGAATATGGAATTTATATATAAAACAGGAAAATTTAAATATTTTCTACAGTTTATATAATTTCATTTTTTATGCTGTAAACGCTGTAAGGAGAAGAATTTAGTTGTGAACAAATTAAAAATATTATTGAAGGATAATAAAATATTTTATAGTATTTATAGGTTATTTTTTAATTTTATTATCAATTTTTGTAAAATTTTTATACATGTTAAGGATAATATAATATTATTTAACTGTTTTGGAGGACAAAGATTTGATGACAGTACAAGAGCTATATATGAATACATTATAAATAATAATAAATATAATAATTACAAAATATATTGGAGTTTTGACAATCCTGAGAAATATGAATTAAAAAAAGGAAAAAAATTAAAAAATAATAGCATAAGATATTTTGTAATTGCATTGAAAGCTACTTATTGGATAACTAATTCAGGAATAGAAAGAGGGTTAAAATTTAAAAACAAAAAAACAATATATATTAATACATGGCATGGTACAACAATAAAAAAACTAGGAAAAGATCAACAAAATAATCTTTGTAAATTTAATACAACTAAACCAGATATAATGTATGCACAAGGAAAATATGATATAAAAACGCTTTCTAGTGCCTTTGAAATAGAAAAAGAAAGATTTGTTCTAGTAGGATTACCGAGAAATGATGAACTAAGTAAGAAAATATCTGACTCAGATAAAGAAAAAATTATAAATAAATTAAATATACTACCAAATAAAAAAATTATAATGTATATGCCAACTTTTAGAGAGTATGATAAAAATAAAGGAGAAACATACATATCACCTCCAATAAATATTCAAAAATGGAAGAAAAAATTACAAGATGATTATATTTTATTATTTAGAGCACATTATGAAATAAATAAAATTTTAAAAATTAAAAACGATGATTTTATTTGTGATGTTTCTAACTATGAATATCTAAATGATTTATTAAAGATATCAGATGTGTTAATATCAGACTATTCTAGCGTGATTTTTGATTTTTCAATTTTAGAAAGACCAATTTATTCATTTGCTTATGATTATGAAAAATATATAAAAGAAAGAGGAATATACATAGATATAACTAAGGAATTACCAAATGGAATATGCAAAACAGAAGATGATTTATTGGAAAAAATATTAAGTTGTAATTATGAACAAGAATGCATAAAAACAAGAAAATTTAAAGAAAAATATATAGAAGTATATGGAAATGCGACACAATATATAGATAATATTATAAAGTGAGGAAATAAAAATGAAAAGAATTTTAACATATGGAACATTTGATTTACTACACTATGGTCATATAAGATTTCTAAAAAGAGCAAAAGAGTTAGGGGACTATTTAATAGTGGCATTATCTACGGATGAGTTTAATAGATTAAAGGAAAAGAAAGCATATCATGATTTTGAAACAAGAAAGAAAATGTTAGAAGCAATTAAATATGTAGATTTAGTAATACCAGAAACTTGCTGGGAACAGAAAAAGGATGATATTTTACAATATAAAGTAGATATAGTAGTTATGGGATCAGATTGGGCAGGAAGTGATAAGTTTGATTATTTAAAAGAGTTCTGTGAAGTTAGATATTTGGACAGAACAGAAGGAATTTCTACAACTAAAATAAAAAAAGAACTTGGCTTACAAGCAAATGAAAACGATATTAATAAAATACTTAATATTTAAAGAAAGGTAAAAGTATAAAATATGAAAGAAAAATACAAGATATCTGTCATAGTTCCAGTATATAATGCTGAAAAATACTTAAGTAAATGTATTAAATCTATCTTAGATCAAACAATTGATGGAATAGAAATTATAATTGTAAATGATGGTTCAACAGATAATTCTTTACAAATAGCAAAAGAATTAGCTAAAATAAATAATAATATAAAAATAATATCACAAGAAAACAAAGGACCAATAGTAGCAAGAATAGAGGGATATAAAGTAGCAACAGGTATGTACATTGGGTTTGTAGATAATGATGATTTTTTAGAAAACAATATGTATGAAGAATTATATAATAATGCAATTGATAAAAATGCTGATATTGTTATATGCAACTATAAGTTTTATCCTAAAAGTGTCAAAAATAAAAAGAAATGGTTTAATGAATATAAAGGAATTGTAGATGACAAATTTGTAAATAAGAATAATTTATTATGGAATAAAATTGTAAAAAAAAGTTATTTAGAAAAAATAAATATAATAGAATTGTTAGACAAAATAGGGGAATCAGCTTATACAATAGCTTTGATAAAAACAGAAAAAATAGTTACAATTAATAAAGAACTATATAATTATAGAGTCGGTCAAAAAAGCTTGAGTTCTAGTTTTGAAAATGTTGCTTGGCATGAAAAATGCGTAGAAAAAGCAATTATTAAATTGGATATCATTAAAAATACAGATTTAGAAGACAAATGGTCAAGCTTTTTTCAATATAGTATTTTTTATAATATGTTAAAAATGCTATTGGTAGCTGGTTATAATTCTGATAAAGAATTGTATATAAAATATAAAAAGAAAATACAAATATATAAAAAAAATAAATATTGTTTAAATAGTTTTAGAAATGAATATGGAAAAATTAAGTCATTTATTGTATTAGAAACAATATTTAGAAATTATTATATAACAAGGTTACTATCTAAATTTATATAATGGAGATATAAAATGAAAAATATAGAAATATTAATTTCCACTATGAATCAAAGTAATAGTAAAGAATTGATTAGCAAAATGAAGATATTAGATAAATATATTATAATTAATCAAATCCCTAATACCAATATAGAATTACCAAAAAAACATATGAAAAAAAATATGAAGTTTTTATCATATCATGAAAAAGGGCTAAGTAAAAGTAGAAATATAGCTATTAAAAATGCTAGTTCAGATATATGTTTAATATCAGATGATGATATGTATTATGAAAAGAACTTAAAAAAAATAGTTTTAGATGCTTATGAGAAATATGTTGATGCAGATATAATAGTTTTTGATGTAGATAATGAAGAGAAAGCTAAAAGAAAAAAGATATTGAAAGAAGGAAAAATAAATTTATTTAAAAGTATGAAAATATCTTCTGTACAAATAACTTTTAAAAGGAAAAGTATAATTGAAAAAGAAATAAAATTTAAAGAAAACTTTGGAGCGGGTGCAAAATATGAATTCGGAGAAGAAAATATTTTTTTAGCAGAGTGTTTAAGAAAAGGACTAAAAATTTATTATATACCAAAGAAGATTGCTACTTTGTATAAAGATGAAAAATCAACATGGAGTAGAGAACAAACTGAGGAACACTATAATATACAAGGAGTAGTATATTATGAAATATCAAAAAAGCTGTATCCATTATTAATTTTACAATTTGCAATAAGAAAAAGAAATATATATAAAGAAAAAATAACAATGTTAGAATTGATTGAATATATGTTTCAGGGAGTAAGAAAGTACAAAAAAGAGGAAAATATAAAATGAAAAAAATATATTGGGTTGGAGATATGATAGGCACTACAGGCCCTGCTATTGTTAATAAAAATTATAGAGCATTTTTTGAGAAAACAACTACATTTTGTTTCACTAATAATAAGATAATAAGAATTATACACTTTTTTATACATTTACCATTATCAAAAAATATTATAATATCTGGATTTTCAAAGCTGAATTATTTATTTGCATATATATCCAAATTCTTTGGGAAAAAAGTAATTTACTTAATGCACGGATATCTAAAAGAAGAACAAAAATATCAAAATAATCCGAATGTAAACAATTTAAAGATAGAATATAAGTTATTAAAAAAAGTAGATAAAATAATTTGTGTTTCTGAATACTTTTCTAAATATCTAAAAAAAGAATTACCACAATTTAGTAATAAAATAGAATTTGTTAATAATGGAATAGATAAAATATACTTTAGGAATAAAGAAAAAAAAGAAAAAGGGTTATTTACTATTATTTCAGTCGGGGGGGGGAACCCCCGTAAAAAGCGGTTTAAATATTTGTAAAGCAATTGATAAAATTAAAGATATAGAAATAAAATTTATAGTAATTGGTCCCAAAAGTGAATATGGAGAACAAATTAAAAAATATAGTTTCGTAGAATATCATGAAAAATTAGAACATAATGAGGTAATAGAAAAAATGAAACAATCTGATTTATATATACAAAATAGTTCTTTTGAAACATTTGGACTAGCAGTATGTGAAGCAATTGCTTGTAATTGTAAAATTTTATTATCTAAACACATAGGAGCTTTATCAATTATTAAAAACTTAGATGAAGATATGATAATAAATGATAATACAGATATTAATGAGATATCGGAAAAAATAAATAAAATATACATTAAAAAAGATGAAAAAATAAATTATATTGAAGACTATGAAAAATATAGTTGGAAGAATGAAGCAAAAAAACTTTTTGATATATGTACAAAGGAGTAATGATGGAATATAAAAAAAGTAAAATTCAAATAAGCGAATATATACTACTATTTATATGTTTTTATTATGCTATTATGTATATACATCCGTATATATATTCTATAATTGGTGGATACTCTTTAATTATAATTAGTATTATGATTATATTAATATTTATTCTAAATATTAATAAATTATCAGATAGAGCGATTGCAGGAATTGCAATTATTTTTATTAATCTTATAGTAGGTTCTTTAATAAATAATACAGGATTTGGTAGTTTATTAACAATGATTGATTTGTATATACTAATAATATTTTATAATAAAATTTATGTTAGAAAAGAAATATTAAATATTATTATATCCACTTTTTTTGTAGTACAATTTATATATTTATTAATGCCAAAAGAATATTATAATCCTAATACTTTAGGATATAGGTATTTTATAATGTCTGTATTTACAGTTATATTTTTTAATAATATAAAATCTAATAAAAAAAGTTTAAAACTATTTTACTTATTAATATTAATTATGAATTTTATACTAATGTATCAAACAGAATCTAGAGGATCTTTGTTAGGTTTTTTTGTATTTATATTATTTTTATTTATATTAAAATTTGTAAAATATAAAAGTGTTATAAATATCATTGTTTATGCCATAGTAATTGGTAGTATAATATTTCCTTTAATATATGTATATATGTGGAATAATAATATAAAAGTACAAATAGATTATTCTGATAAAAATTTTTACTCAGGACGTCAGGTTATATGGAGTAAGATACTAAGAGAATTTAAAGAAAAGCCAATGTATGGTGTAGGATCAAATTTTAAATTTGAAGATCAAGACAAATTAAATGTACATAATTCATTATTTGCTATACTTACAATATATGGTGGCATAAATTTTTTGTTTTTTATATTTATGTTTTTACATTTTTTAAAATCAATTAATGCTAAAAGGACAACTCAAAATAGTGATATAGCTTTTGCAGGAATTATTGGAATGATAGTAGTAGGATATTTTGAAACAAATTTAATTTGGTTAAATGTGTTTGGATATTTTGTTTGCTTAGCAGTAATTGCTGAATTTAAAAATGATAATGAGGAAAATATAAATGAAATAAAAAAATCTTTTTAAATAAAAATGAGGTAAAAGTTTATGAGTAGCATAAAGAAAAACTTTTTATATAACATAGCTTATCAAATATTAATATTAATTATACCATTAATAACAGCTCCATATCTATCGAGAGTTATAGGAGCAGAAGGAATAGGAATATATTCATATACATATTCAATTATGCAGTATTTTATGTTGTTTAGAATGTTAGGCATAAATAATTATGGAAATAGATGTATTGCAAAAGTTAGGGATAATAAAAAAGAACTATCAAAAACTTTTTTATCAATATATGCGCTACAATTAATAACTTCAATAATATCAATTGTTATCTATAGTATTTATATTCAATTTACAAATGAATATAAAATGTATGCTATGATACAATTAATTTATTTAATATCAATATGTTTTGATATCAATTGGTTGTTTTTTGGATTAGAAGAATTTAAATTAACAGTAACAAGAAATACGATAATAAAAATAATATCAACAATAAGTATTTTTATATTAGTGAAAAATAGGAATGATTTGTATAAATATATTTTTATTCTAGCGGTAACTTCACTAATAAGTCAAAGTATATTATGGATATTTTTAAAAAAGTATATTACATTAGTTAGGATTACATGGAATGATATAAAAAAACACATAAAGCCGAATTTAATATTATTTATACCTATTATAGCAGTGAGTTTATACAATATTATGGATAAAATTATGTTAGGTAGTATGACAAATGCTAAGGAGGTTGGTTTATATGAAAATGCTGAAAAGATTATAAATCTTCCAACTTGTATAATTACAGCATTAGGAACAATAATGTTACCAAGAATATCTAACTTAGTAGCTAAAGGAGAAAAAGAAAAAATAAAAGCATATATAAGTAAATCTTTAGAATTTATGATGTTTTTATCAATTCCAATGTGCTTAGGAATTATTGCAATAACTGACAATTTTACTCCGATTTTCTTTGGAAATGATTTTTCTGGTATAGAGATATTAATAAAATATTTATCTTTAATTATAATATTTAAATCATGGGCTAATGTAATAAGAACGCAATATTTAGTTCCAGAAGAAGAGGATAAACAATATATAATTTCTGTATTTATTGGAGCTATAATAAATATCATATTAAATAGCATATTAATTCCAAAGTATAATTCACTTGGAGCTGTAATAGGAACAATTTTTGCTGAATTAGTTGTTATGTTTTATCAAACTTATGTAGTCAAAGATGAGCTTGAAATAGAAAAAGATATAAAATCTTCTATAAGATTTGTTATATCAGGATTGATAATGTATTTAATAGTAATATCATTTCAAAAAATTATTGATAATAAAATAATATTAATAATAACTCAAATCATAATAGGAAGTATAGTTTATTTTATAATGAATTATAGATATATATTAAAAAATATAAATTTAAAAATAGAAAGAACAGTTGATTAGATGGAGGAAATGAAAATGTACGAAGATGTACCGATAACGATATTTACGCCAACATATAATAGAGGTTATATATTAGAAAATTTATATAAGTCACTATTAAAACAAACAGTAAAAAAATTTAAGTGGCTTATTGTAGATGATGGTTCTACAGATAATACAAGAGAATTAGTAAACAAATGGAAAGAAGAAAACAAAATAAATATTATTTACATATATCAAGAAAACCAAGGAATGTGTGGAGCACACAATACCGCTTATGATGTAATTGACACAGAACTTAATATGTGTGTTGATTCAGATGATTATTTAGTTGATAATGCAATAGAAATTATTTTAAAAAAATGGGATAAATGCAATAAAAATACTACTGCTGGAATAATAGCATTAGATGCTTACAAAAATGGAAAAATAGTTGGAACCAAAATGCCTACTGATATAAAAACATCAAAAATATATGATTTATATTTTAAAAACAATGTTCATGGAGATAAAAAGTTAATTTATAGAACTGAATTAACAAAAAAATTTAAATATAAAATAACTAAAGGAGAAAAGGTTGTTTCGTCTGCTTGCAAATATTATTTAATTGATCAAATATGTGAATTAAATATTTTAAACGAAATTATATGTATTGTTGAATATTTAGAAGATGGATTAAGCTATCACTTTAGAGATGACTATTTTAAAAATCCCAATGGAAATATAGAATTTGCGAAAGTAATTTTAGAAATACCTAATGCGACAAAAATTCATAAACTTAAACAAGCAGTTCATTATGTTGGTAATTCATATGTTTTAAAAAAGAAAAGGAAACTAAAACAAGGGAAGCGGAAGAATATATACAATAATTGGTTATCCATTAGGAATAATATGGGGTATACATATAAAAAGAGAAAGGAAAAATTAATAAAGTGAAACTTAAAATGAAAATTAAATATCTTTTAAATAAATGTAAATACATGAAAAATAAAACTATTATAAAGACATATAAAATAGGAAAAAATATAGTTATAGGTAAAAATTGCATTATAAGGGGGGGAAGTGTCCCTAGAAAATAATATATCAATTGGTGATTGTACATATATAAGTTCAAATACTTCAATTTATTCAAATGTAAAGATAGGTAAATTTTGTTCAATAGCACCAAATGTGCAAATTGCACCAGGAGAACATGAAATGTCTAATATATCAACTCATCCTTTTATGTATAATCCAATATGGAGAAAAAAACTAGGAATTAAAGAAAAGGAAGAATATCAATGTGATATTGGAAAATCTGAAGAGTTTACTAAGATTGGCAATGATGTTTGGATAGCATTAAACGCTTTTATAAAAAGAGGGGTAACAATAGGAGATGGAGCAGTAATTGGAGCGTGTAGTGTTGTGACAAAAGATGTAGAGCCATATAGTATAGTAGTAGGCAATCCAGCAAGACATATAAGATATAGATTTAAAAAAGAAGAAATTGAAAAATTACAATTATTAAAAGAAAAATGGTGGAATTTAACAGAGAAACAATTAGAAGAACAATTGATTTCAATGTATGACATTAATAAATATTTAGAAAATATACGAAATAATAACAAATATTGAAAGGAAAAAAGATGAAAATAAACCTACCAAAACTTACAAAGCCGAAAACCATTGATACTGTACACACACACACACACACACACACACACGGAGATTTTAAAGATAAAAGAAATTCAAACTTTGAATTATTAAGAATCATATTAATGATTATGATAATAATATTACACTATTGTAATGCTGGTATGGGAGGAGCGTTAAAGAATGTACCTCAGGGAACTGCCAATTATTATTTAATTCATTTTATAGAAAGTGCATGTATAATGGCAGTAAATACTTTTATATTAATAACAGGATATTTTATGAATCAAAAAAAAGAAATTAAAGTATCAAAAGTATTGAATTTATTTTATTTAAGTTTAGTATATGGAATCATTATATTTTTAGGATGTATACTATTTGGTAAAATTACAGTTAATTTAAGTATCATAAAAAAGGCTATATTAACAATTACAGACAGATGGTTCGTAGTTATATATTGTATTTTATATTTACTAATTCCATATATAAATAAATTAATCCAATCGATAACTAAAAAACAATATACAATATTACTAGTTGTATTAATAATGTTTTTCTACATATGGCCTACATTTTGGACAAAGACAACAGTAAAAGATGGTGGATATGGAATAATTAATTTTATAATATTGTATTTAATAGGAGCTTATATAAGACTATACTATAACAATTTTAATTCTTTATCAAAAAGCATTTCAGTTTACATAGGATGTACAATTGTAACTACAATTTTTAGTTTAGTTGCTAGTAGAGCTTGGCAGTATAATTCTATATTTAATCTTATTAGTGCAATTGCTTTATTTGAAATATTTAAATCAATAGATATAAAACATAGCAAATTTATAAATAAATTAGCTACATATACTTTTAGTACATACATTATTCATGAAAATGCTTTAATAGTAAGTACATTATATAGAGATATATTTAAAACAAAATATTATTGGAATAGCAAATTTTTGATTATTCATCTAATTATTAGTGCCATAGGGATTTATGTTCTATGTGTGTTTATAGAATTTATTAGAAGATTAATTATGAAAAAATATATAGATAGTTTCATTGAAAAAATAGATTATAAAATAAATTGATGAAATAAATAAATTACTAATGAAATATCATAAAAAACTAAAAATCAGATAAAGAAAATTTAAAAAAAACTTAAGAAACTTAGCAACCCAAGCAGCAGAAATAGCAGGAGTGGAATTAAGTTATTCAGCTGATGGAATTGAAGTATACAAAGATGGAAAACTAATTGAAGTAGCTACTTCAGCAGATAAACTTGTTTATACAGGAAATAATGTAAATATACTTGTAATTATTTCTTCAGTTATGGCAATTGGATTAGCTGTTATATTAGTAGCAAAAAAAAATTAGTATAATTGTTTTTAAAATAAAAGTCTCTCAATTTAGCTAAGAGATTTTTATTTTTTATATAATTGATAGTTTTATAATTAAACTCATATAAATTTCAAAAATAAAGAAAAATTAAAAAAACTATTGTATAAAAAAAAATAAAATGATATAATATACACATAAAAGAATAAAGGAGGGAAAAAGATGAAAAAGACATTAACAATAGCAATATTATTTGTTATGATAATGATGGCTGCTTTAACAGTTGTAAACGCTGCAACATCAGAAACTTTAGCAGATGAATTATATGCAATTGGATCTAAATATGGAATGACAAGTGGAAACAAAGTTCAAATGCAAAGATATTTAGCAGATCACCCATTAACAGAAGCAGAATGCAACGAAATCTTAGGATCAGCAAAACAAGCTGAACAAATTATGATTGAAAATAACACAACAGATGTTAATAGTTTATCAACTGATGTAAAAGCTAAATTAATAGATTTAGCAAACAGAGCAGCTGCTACTGCAGGAGTAGAATTAACTTTCACAGCTGATGGAATTGAGGTTTACAAAGATGGAAAACTAATTGATACAGTTACTTCATCAGATAAACTTGCTTATACAGGAAATAATGTAAATACACTTGTAATTATTTCTTCAGTTATGGCAATCGGATTAGCTGTTACATTAGTAGCAAAAAAGAAATTAGCATAATCATTTTTAAATAAAAAAAAGTAGTTATTATTATTTGTATAATATCTACTTTTTTATTTATTGCAAAAAAATTTTAAAAATTATAAGTAGAAAATTCAAAAAAACTATTGCATAAAAAAAATAAAAATGATATAATTCGGTTAGTTTAAAAAAGGGAGGAATTTAAAAATGAAAAAAATAATTTCAATTGCAATTTTATTTGTAATGGTAGCATTACTTGCTACAACAGTAGTAAATGCTGCAACATCAAGCACTTTAGCAGATCAATTATATGCAATAGGACAAAAATATGGAATGAAAGCATCAGAGAAAGTAAAGATGGAAAGATATTTAGCTGATAACAAACTATCTGATGCAAAATGTGATGAAATATTAGCCTTAGCACAAGAAGCAGACCAAATTATGAAAGAAAATGGAGAAACAGATTACACAAAATTACCAGCAGATATAAAAGCACAATTAAAAAGTTTAGCAAACCAAGCAGCAAGTGTTGCAGGAGTAACATTAACTTTTTCAGCTGATGGAATCCATGTTTACAAAGATGGTAAACTAATTGAAAACCTTACAGAATCAAGTACATTACCTTATACAGGAAATAATGTAAATTCAATTTTAGTTGTTTCTTCAGTAGCAGTAGTAGCCCTAGCTACAATTTTCGTAGCAAGAAAGAAATTTGCTAATGCGTAAATATATAGGTAAAGCAATAAAAGCAACTATTATAAACGTAATAGTTGCTTTATTAATTACTATAGGAATTATTGGATGCATTTATCTATCTTTTGGGGCAGAGATAGATCAAGCAATTTCTTTAGTAAATAAAGTAGCAATTGATGTAGAAAATAAAAAAGTAGAAGAAACTACTATTAATGAAGAAAATAAAATAAAAAACTATCCGGAATATGGAACACAATATGCAACAATTGAAATTCCAAAAATCGATGTAAACTTACCAGTATATTTTGGAGACACATTAGAAATTTTGAAAAAAGGAGTAGGACATTCAAGTGGAAGTTATTTTCCAGGAGAAGGAGGTTCTATTATCTTCATGGGTCATAATTCTGTAAAAATGTTCCGCAGATTTTCTGAATTACAAATTGGAAATGAAATAACAGTTAAAACATCTTATGGAGAATATAAATATAAAATATATGATATGCAATTAATTAACGAAACAGAAACAGAAAAATTACCAATCCAAAAAGAAAAAGAAATATTAATGGTATACACATGTTATCCATTTAACAATATAGGCTATGCAACACAAAGATATGTTGTATATGCAGAATTAGAAAAGTAGAAAGGGGAAATTATGAAATCAGTAACAACAATTATAAAATATATAGTATCAATTATATTAACAATTTCTATAATTTTATTTTTAGTAATTAATTTAGCCTCTTCTACTATATTAAATAAAAATTATGTATTATCAAAATTAGAAGAAATTAATTACTATGATGAAGTTTATAAACAAGTAGAATCAAATTTTGAAAATTATATCCATCAATCTGGATTAGATGAAATTGTATTAAAAGATATTGTTTCAAAAGAAAAAATAAAGAAGGATAGCCAATTAATTTTAAATAAATTATATGAAGGCTCAGAGGAAGAATTTGAAACACAAGAAATTAAAGATAATTTAAACAAAAATATAGAAAATACATTAGGAAATACAAAATTAAATATAACGCAAAAGAATGCAATTAATAGTTTTGTTAATAAAATATGTGAAGAATATAAAAATTCTATTACATATTATGATTTAGGAAAAATTCATAATAATTATGAAAAAATAGTAAAATATGCAGGGATAGCCAAAAAAGTTGCGTTAGTTACAATAGCAGTAAGCATTATACTATTATTACTATTAAATATAAAATCAATATATAAAGCATTTATTTTATGTGGAATATCATTAACATCAACAGGAATTTTCTTTATAATTACAAACAATTTTATAAATATGAAAATAAAAATACAAAATATATTAATTTTAAATAATACGATATCACAATTAATAAGAAATATATTAGCAGACATATTAAATAAGATTAATCAATATGGAGGTATCTTATTAGCAATCGGACTTGCACTAATTATTATATTTAACTTGATACATAGTATCGTAAAAGGTAAAAATAAAACAGAGGAAGAAGAAAACTAAGGGGGATTTATGGAAGAGTTAGATTTAAAAGAATTATTAAATATTTTTTGGAACAAAAAATTACAAATGTTTTTAATCATAGCAATATTTTTAGTAATAGGAATAGTATATACAATAGGATTTGTAACTCCTATGTATACTTCTTCAACAACACTTGTATTAGCACAATCAAACAATAATAACGCAGCAACAAATACAATAACAGCAACAGATATTACTGTTAACTCAAAATTGGTATCTACATATAGCGAATTAGTAAAAAGTAAGAATGTATTAAGACAAGTTAAATCAAATTTAAATATAGATCTTGATGAAGATGCAATAAGAAAAAATATAACAGTTAGTTCAGTAAAAGATACAGAAATAATAGAAATAACGGTAACAAGTGAAGATGCAAGCTATTCTACTAAAGTAGCAAATGAAATAGCAAAAGTGTTTATTGATAGAGTAAAACAAATTTATAATATTGAAAATGTACAAATAGTAGATAATGCTGAGGTACCAAATGGTCCATCTAACATAAACCATACAAAAGATATTGCTATATTTATTCTTATAGGAATAGTAATTTCTGTAATATATGTATTAATAACTAATATGTTAGATACTACTATAAAAGATGCAGAATCTGTAGAAAGAGAATTTAAATTACCAGTATTAGCATCAATACCAATATATACTAATGAACCACAAAAAACAAAAGGAGGAAGAAGATAATGAGAAAAGAATTAATTGTACATCAAGATCCAAAATCTCCTATATCAGAAATTTTTAGAACATTAAGAACAAATATACAATTTATGAATACAAAAAATAAACTTAAAACTATATTAGTTACTTCTACTTTGCCAGGAGAAGGAAAAAGCTGGGTTTCATCAAACTTAGCAGTAACATTCGCACAAGCAAAGAAAAAGGTTATAATAGTTGATGCAGACATGAGAAAAGGAAGACAATATTCAATATTTGATGCATTACCAAGACCAGGACTTTCTAATTATTTATCAGGAATAAGTGCAAATGAAGATGGGGAAGCTTCAGAGGATATAGCTAATTATATACAACAAACAGAAATAGATAATTTATATTTAATTTCAGCAGGAAATATACCACCAAACCCATCTGAATTATTAATTTCCCCACAAATGGTAGATTTACTAGAACAATTAAAAGAAATGTTTGATGTTGTTATTATTGATGGAACACCAAGCCAATTAGTTACAGACTCATTAATATTAGCAAGATTGGTAGATTCAACAGTAATTGTAACAGCTAGTAATGATACAAAAAAAGATGATTTAAAAAGAATTATTAATAACATAGAAAATGTTGGTGGAAAAATAGCAGGTATTGTAGTAAATAAAATTTCAATGTCTTCTAAAAAATATGAACAATCATATTATTATGGATCAAAAACTACATCTAAAGCTAAAAGTACAGGAAAAAAATCAAATAAAAATGGTTATAATAGAGTTTCTTCTATGATGGGAACAAGAAATACCTCAAATTCTTCACCTGCTAATAAAAACAACAATAAAACACCACAAAATACAAAAAGTAATGTAAGTTCAACAGACAAAACTACAGCTAAAACTAAACAATCACAAGAAGAATTACCAAAAGCATTAAAAAACGAAATAAAACATGAAAAAAATGAGGAAATATCAATAGAAAAAACAAATGATATTTTAAACCAGATTAATGAATACTTAGATAAAGAAAAGAAAAAATTAAGCTAATTTATAACAAAGAGGAGACTAAAATGATTGACATTCATTCACATATATTGCCTAGTATAGATGATGGATCTCGCAATATCGAAGAAACATTTAATTTAATAAAAGAAGCAGAAAATGTAGGCTTTGAAGGGATAATTTCAACTTCTCATTATATTGAAGGTTATTATGAGACAAATGCATCTGAAAGAGAAGTATGGATTAATGCAATTTCTGAAAATTTAAAAAAACAAGATATAAATATGAATCTATACTTAGGAAATGAAATATACATATCAGAAAATATTATAAATTTATTGGAAGAAGGTAAAGCATGTACAATAAACAATACTAGCTATGTACTTTTTGAATTACCTATGAATAATGAGCCACTTAATTTATATGATATTGTATATTTAATGTTGCAGTATAAATTAGTACCAATATTAGCACATCCAGAAAGATATAGCTTTGTTCAACAAAATCCCGAATTAGTATGTGAACTAATAAAAAAAGGTGTACTAATGCAATGCAATTATGGAAGTATATTAGGTCAATATGGAAGAAAAGCACAAATAATAGCAAGTAAATTATTAGAAAATAATATGGTTCATTTTTTAGGAAGCGATGTGCATAGGCAAAATACAATATATACGTTGATACCAGATGCATTAGAAGCAATAGAAGAAATAATAGGAAGAGATAAGTTAGAAGAAATAACCACAATAAATCCAAAACTAGTTTTAGAAAATAAAAGAATAGATATTGATGAACCGAATACAATAGAATTAACATTAAAAGAAAAAATGGAATTATCAGATAAATTTAATAGTATAAAAAATATATTTAAAAAGAACAAAAGTTAAAAAATAAGATTAAAAAATAAAAAAGTGCTCGTTATAAAATTGAGCCTTTTTTAACATTTTCTAATATATGAAAGGAAGTATAAAAAATGAGAAAATACTTTGGAACTGATGGCATAAGAAGAATTGCTAATACTGAATTAACACCAGAATTAGTATATAGAGTTGCAAAAGCAGGAGCATATGTGTTATCAAAGCATACAGATCATGCACCTACAATTTTAATAGGAAGAGATACTCGTATTTCTGGTACATTAATAGAAAGTGCAATGGTAGCAGGATTTTTAAGTTATGGAGCAAATGTAAAATTATTGGGAGTAATTCCAACACCAGCAGTAGCATATTTAACAAGAAAATTAAATGCAGATGCAAGTGTTGTTATTTCTGCATCACATAATACATATGAATTCAATGGAGTTAAATATTTTAGCAATAAAGGAACTAAAATTTCAGATGAATTAGAAGAAGAAATAGAAGAAATAATGGATTCTGGAAAAATAGATGAATTAAGGGCAGTAAATGATAAAATAGGAATTTCAGAATATAGTTTAGATTTAATAGATAAATATGTTGAGTTTTTTAAAGAAAATTTTAGTGATAGTATAGAAAGAAACTTAAAAGATGATTTTATAGTTGGAATTGATACTGCAAATGGAGCAACATATAAAATAGCAGAAAAAGTATTTAAAGAATTAGGAATAAAACACAAAATAATTAATAATAATCCAGATGGAATTAATATTAACAGAAATTGTGGCTCAACACATCTAGAACAAATAAAGAAATTTGTTTTAGAAAATAATCTAAGTTTAGGAATTGCATATGATGGAGATGGAGATAGATGCCTTTTAATTGATGAAAAAGGTAATGAAATAGATGGAGATAAAATACTTGCAATTATATCACAAAATCTAAGAAAAAAAGGAATGTTAAAAAAAGATACAATTGTTGCAACTGTTATGAGTAATTTAGGATTAAATAAGTATGCTAAAGAAAATAACTTACAATTATTCCAAACAAAAGTAGGAGATAGATATGTATTAGAAAAGATGTTAAAAGATGGATATAATTTAGGAGGAGAACAATCAGGTCATATTATTTTACTAGATTATAATCCAACAGGAGATGGAATATTAACATCTCTAATGGTTATAAAATCAATTTTAGAAGAAAATAAAAAAGCTTCTGAATTGTCAAGTTTAGTAAAGCTATATCCACAAATACTAGTTAATGCTAAAGTAGATTCTAATAAAAAATATGATTATGAAAAAGACAATGAAATAAAAAATGCTATAGAACAATTAGAAAAAGAATTTGATGGAAATGGAAGAGTATTAATAAGACCTTCAGGAACAGAACCATTAGTAAGAGTAATGATTGAAGGAGAAGATCAAGAATATATTACACAAAAGGCAACAGAAATAGCAAATTTAATTGAAGAAAAATTAAAATAAAATATACAAAATATTGAAAAAAAGTAGAGTTTACTTATAAGAGTAAATTCTACTTTTTTATTTAATAAAATACAATTACAAAATAAAAATCCCCCGGCTTAGCCCAATGTCAACAACTTAAGAAAATAAGCAAAGCTATTTTAAAATTTTTTACTTATTTTTTTATTTTTTAAATTCTTTTAATTAAAAAGAGCATAATTAATAAACTAATAAAAATTATTAATTTTTAAAAACTATTCTTAGACTTTGTCAAGTAAAGTGTGTAATTTTTTTTAAAAATTAAAATTTTTTATAAAATCAGTGATCAATTATCGTCACT
>CANQNA010000001.1 GCA_947625005.1 uncultured Bacilli bacterium | reverse complement strand
GGGTGATAAAGGTAATACTGGTGACAGAGGTGCCTTAGGACCAACTGGACCTATAGGACCTACTGGACCAGCAGGACCATCTTCTGACACGAAAGTAACTCAAACTTTGGATGAATCCTCTAATGCTGCATATCCTATTCTTTTTAGTAATTCTACTTCTAGTAACACTACAACAGAAACTTCTAGAAAAAGTAACTAGATAAAATATAATCCTAGCAGCGCACTTTTAGCTATATTGACTAAAGGCGAAGAAACGGGCGGAATACAAATTAAGTCTGGCAATGGTCAAAGAATAACTACTATAAATCCTGAGAAACTAAGCAATCATATAATTAATCCAACAATATTAAATGCAAATTATGCTGTAATAAGTAATGGAAAACCTGTATGTATTGATACTGTCAAAACAGTTGGAACAATAGGAAGTTTAAATTCTAATTGGTCTGTTCATATAAAATATAAAGTAACTATGAACGCAAGTGAATCATCAAGTTATGCAATGAGTTATACTTATAATTATATAGAAGAAGAATTTGGAGCTTTTATGGCTAGTACTTATAATGTAGGAGAACAAGTTTTACCTTGCACATTTAATACTACTTTTGGTAAAGTGCCGATGGTTACTTTAGGAGTTTTTTACGGTGATGTAACATCAAGCGCTATAAGCAGAGGACCCCTAAGTATAACCACCGTTTCTACAAATAATTTTACTTTAGATTCAGTATCTAAACTCTAGTTCTTAGAAGATACAACATATATATTTTATCATGCTAAAACTTACTATTAATAAAAAGAGGTGAATAAAGAAAATGGTACATATAAAATATGATAATATAACAGGTATTATATTAGGTTTAGACCCAGAGAATAAATTTATTAATGAGTTAGGCTGGATTTCTGCAACAGAAGCAGCTTATGAATATATCCTTGAACATAATGGTAATTGTTTAATAGATTTAGATTCACTTACAGATATAGAAACATATAATTTAAAAAGTAGTAAAGTTAAACAATTATTAGATAATGCTTCCACAGATAAAGAAAAAGAAGAAATATTAAATACTTTGCCTGTTATAATAGATAAAATTAATATAATTATGGCACAAAATACACCTCAACAAGCAATAGCTAGTAAAATTAGGCATTTTAATAATATGTGTAATATGATGATAACCGCAGGTGTTTTATTTGAAATAAATGATAATTTATATCAATTTAGTTTTAAATTAGAAGACCAAAATAATTATGCTGAATTGAATAATTTTATAGATAAAGGACTACTAAATGAAGAAACTGGTGTAAATATTAAACCTAATGAAAATGATGAATATATAAATGTAAGTCCTATCATCTTTAAAGATTTATATAATGAGTTATTAAAAAATAAATTTTATCATTTATATTATTTAAAAGAACTTACAAAATATATAAAAACTTTTAATGATACTAAACAAATAGAAAGAGTCCAATATGAAGATATTTTACCTAATGAACCTTATCAAATAGAACTTGAAGAAAAAATGAAGATATGGAGGTGAAATATTAATTATGGAATATTACTCTTATACAGATAATAAAATATTGATTGCACATTTTCCCGGAGATACTAAAATAGATAATAAAGAATTATTAAATGAATTTAGTCAAAGAACAATATCTGTACCAGATAATATAGATATAGTATCTGTTATGACAACAGACCAAATGGAGAATTATCCTTTATATAAACAATTAAATAATAATAATATATCATATATAAACCCCGTTGATGATAGAGTTTTAAGCTGGCAAGCAAAAGATAAATTACAATATGTGTTAGAGGGGTTAAAGAAAAGTACAAAAGATTATGTTTTATGTTTGGATGGTAATGATGTTGCTATATTAACAGATTTAACAGATATAGTAGAGATATTTAAAACTTATGATAAAAAACTTATTTATAATGCTACCATTTGGCTTTATCCGCAAGTAATAATAGAAACAATCCCAAATAGAGGAAGATATGGCAGATTTAAATATCTTAATGCAGGTTGCTGCATTGGAGAAAGAGAATATATGATAAAATTTTATGAAGCTGCTCTTGACTTACTTAGTAAAGATGTAAACCCTGTCAATAGTGAACAATATTATATAAGAAAAGCATTTAATGCTAGACAAAAAGATGTGTTCTTTGATTATCAATGTAAAATTTTTCAATGCTGGCATAAACCAGAATATAGTATAAAAGGAAACAAGTGTACAATTTATTAATATATTAAGGTGATAAAAGGATATGAAAAGAAATAAAGTATTAATATGTGGTTTTGGCAATATTGGAAAGCATATAAAAAATGAATTTGCTAACTATAAAGGGGAAATAGATATTTATGACCCCTTTATAGAGCAATATAGTTATATAGATGATGATTTTGTTTATGACATTGCTTTTGTATGTGTACCAACTGAAAAACTTGAGAATGGGCGTTGTGATATATCTTGTGTGGAAGATGTAGTTAGCAAAAGAAATGCTAAATTATTTGTTATAAAATCTACTATTCCTGTTGGTACAAGTCAATATTTAAAGGATAAATATAGTAACGATAATAAATTAATAGTATTTAGTCCAGAATATTATGGAACGACAATCCATTCACCTGCAAGCCCTAACTTTTTGATATTAGGCGGTGATAGGGAGGATTGTGATAAAGTAGCGGATTTATATCATGAAATAAAAGATTGTAGCTTTACTATTAGATTTACAACATATGAAACCGCAGAATTAGCAAAATATATGGAAAACTGTTTTTTAGGACTTAAAGTTACATTTTGTGCAGAATTTTTTGAGGTTGCTCAAAGATTAGGCATTAGTTATAATGATTTAAGAGAGATATTTGTTAGTGATGAGAGAATGGGAAAATCTCACACATATATAAATCCAGAGCAACCTTATTATGATAGTCATTGTTTAAATAAAGACATTCCCGCATTTATAACACAGATATGTAATGAGAATGAAGGATTATTAATGAAAGCAGTTAATCAGATAAATATAAATAAAAAAAGAGGAGGACTTTAATAGTCCTCCTTTAAAAAAAGGAAGAAGAGGGTAATTATGCTTATAAAAATAAATCAAGATAAAACATTAACAATTACCAAAAGTACTTCTATCTATGAACAAGAGAATAATGTTGACATCTTACACTTTATTATTGATAAAAATTTCTCTTTAGATGACAAAGGAACAAATATAACTGATTGTTCTATAATAGCTATGTTAATAGGAGAAGAGATTATTCCTAAACAAATAAATTCTTGTACTCCATTTATAGATTTAGTTGAACTAGAAAAAGTAGAAGATTATAATGAAAATTATTATCAATATCAATTTAAAATAACAGATAAGTATACTTTTGCTCAAATTCATTATTCAATATATTTAACAATTATCAATGGGCTAAATCAAATTGTTATGAAAACAGAAACAGCTTGTTTTGATGTCCAAAAAAGAGAAACAATAGAAGATTATTATTCAGAAGATAGATTAAGTATATTAGACCAATGGTTAGTTAAAATGGAAAAAATGGCTGCGGAAGGTGCTGCCACAAAAGAATATATTGACAGTAAAATACAATTTAATGATTATCATTCTTTTCCTGCTATTGGAGAAGAAGGTAGTTTATATATAGATACAACCGCAAATAAAACATATAGATGGGATAATGAAAATTTAAAATATGTTTGTTGCGGTGCTGATATAGAAACTATACAAGTAATAGATGGAAGCTTTTAAGGAGGGGGGTTAATAATATGGCTGAAAAGAAAACAATTAATAGTCGATTAGTAATGTGTACAAAAACTTCTAATGAATGGGCTACTTATGAAGAAGTGCCATTAAAAGGTGAAATTTGTATTGACAGTGAATTAAATAAAATTAAAATAGGCGATGGTATAAATTCTTATAACACATTACCTTATTTAATTGGTGAAATAGATGAAAAAGTAATAACAAAAGAAATAACAGAAGAGGACGAGAAAATTCCAACTTCTAAAGCAGTTAATACTTTTGTTAATAATAAATTATCAGAAATTCATGCTATGACTTTTAAAGGAAAAGTGAATAGTAGTTCTCCATTACCAGAAGAGAAAAGCATTGGAGATACTTATATAGTTACAGAAAATGGCAATTATAATAATCAAGATGCGGTTATAGGTGATTTCTTTATTTATAATGATGAAGATGAATGGGTATTTGTTCCCGCAGGAAATGAAGCTATTACAGAAGTAAAGTATACTTCAACAAAAGATGAAATAAATATAACAGAAGATGAAAAAACAGGCAAAGTAATATTTGGTGATGTAGTGTCCTATATTGTGGCAACCGCACTATCTGATGTTGCTATTGATGAGAAATCTATACCAACCGCACAAGCTACTGTTGATTATATCAATAGTAAGAAATTCATTTCTGAAACAGATACTTTAATATTGAATGGAAACTTCTAAGAGGTGAGAAAAACCTATGAGTGAAAAAGAAAAAACAGTTAATGTAAAAATACAACATTTATATAAAACAGATGAAGAATTAAATAGTACCAATCCTATTTTATTAAATGGAGAAATATGCTATGTGAAAGACAGTGACCAAGGAAAATATAAAATAGGAGATGGCACTACCACATATTCAGATTTACCTTTTGAGGATTCTTTATATTGGAAACAAAATGGAAGTGGTAGTTTTGCAAATGATAATGTAAAGATTGCGGAAAATGGTAATTTTGAAATTAAAGAATTAATTTCTGTGAAAGATAATGAAATTATGTTATCAAACAGTGATAACAATATTATTTTAAATAATAATGGTATTAATTCTAAATCTAATGTTTGGACTTTAACAAATAAAAACAAAAGTGAAGATAGTTTAACCATAGAAGCACAATCTGAAAAATCTTTAACTGGATATTTTGACCTTAATTATAAATTTGATATGGGGTCTGTTAAAAACTCTTTTAATATAATTCATATTGATACAGCTTCAACCGCCCCAACTATAAATATGAACTCAACCAGTTTAAATTTATATGGTTTTACCGCAACAGATGAGAAAAATCCTATAATAAACTTCTATGCTAATACTTTTAACAAAGAAAATGTAACAAGTAAAATAGAAGAGACCGCAAGTGGTAAATTGACGGTTAATGATAATTTAGAGGTTACATCTAGTGCGGTTAATGTTAAACAAGGTAGTTTATCAGCAGCTAATATTAGTTCATCTTATGCGGATTATGCTAAATATTTTGAATGGTTAGATGAAAATCCAGATAATATAGATAGAGTTGGTAGATTTGTTACTTTAGATGGCGATAAAATAAAATATGCGGTTGATGGTGATGACTTTATACTAGGTATAGTATCCTCTTGTCCTAGTTTTGTAGACAATGCCGCAGAGTTAGAATGGCAAGGTAAATATTTAAAAGATATATACGGAAGGGATATACTAGATAAAGAAACAGGAAAAAGAATATTAAATCCAGATTATGATGAAACAAAAGAATATATACCTAGGAGTAAGAGAAAAGAATATTCACCTATTGCACTGAAAGGTAAAGTTGTTGTTATAGATGATGGCACTTGTATACCTAATAGTTATGCTAAACCTGCATATAATGGCGGAATTGCTACTTATTGTAGTATAAATAATGGATATAGAGTATTAAAGAGATTAGATGAAAATCATGTTGAAGTCTTAATCTGTTAATTGGTATAAAAAATCTCCAAACCAATTTTTATTTTGGAATTACAATCCTGTTCGGTCCAAGCACCTAAAGAAAAAGAGAGCAAGTTGTTTGCTCTCTTTGCTATTGTTTAAATTGTTATAGCATAATATCTTTCACTATTTAATTTATCAAGCATAAGTTCTTTTCCATTTTTTCCAGTAATTATACTTTCAAAAATTGAAGGGCTAAAACCGCTTACAAAAGATACATTATCACCTTTATCTAATATAGTATCATTTCTTGCATCTACATTCCAATAAACCAGCCTTGGCATCTTCAAGCCACAATCCGCATACTGTTTTCTTATCTTTTCCATTTCTGTTGTTATATTATCTTCTTTCCACTGTGGACAAGAGTTGCTATTAGAATAATAATTACTTGTTTGAACATCAATTTCCATATCAGAAATAACTACTATTGTTTCTGGTATATCTTCTGATTTTACTTTCCCATTTATAGCTATATACCTTATAAGGTCAAAAACCGCAGGTAAATTAGTAGATTCACAAATACTATTCATACGACAATATTCAACTTTTTCTGTTATATCTTTACCTTTAATTTTCATTAAGTTAGGATGTGATGAGAAACTTATATAAGTATCCTTAAATGGACCATTAAGTCTTTCTGCACAATAAATACCTAATGAGGTTGCAACATCAAAAGGCTTACCATACATGGAAGCTGAGGTATCAACTACACATATCATATTGGCGGATTTGCCATTAAAGTAATCTGGTAAATTTTTCCAATATTTGTCAAGTATCTCTCTATCCTTTTCCTTTTCTTGCGTTTTTGAAGTTATCTCATAAGGATAAAGTGTTCCCGCATTTACTTTTTTTGTATTATCTTGAATAAAAAGATTATATCTATCTTTTGTTTCTTTTCTACGTCTAAAAGTATTTCTATATATTAAACCTGCTTTAGAAGGGAGCTTATCAAATTCAATAGCATTCCAATTATTGGATGACATAAGTTTTTCAACTATGTTTATCCTTTCTCTTAAAGCTGAGAGCATTTTTCTATATACTCTATGTGAAAATTTAAGCTCTTCCCTTAAATGATTAGCCATAAATTTAGTTGTCTTATTTGAAGCATTTTCACTAGGACACCATTTTCCAAGCAATGAAACAGGCTCATTATTTATATAATGATTCATATCATCAATAAGAGTCTTTTCAATTATTGAAATTGTTTCTTTTTCAATAGCACTAAATAAACCAATATATATTAAATCATCCCAGCGCCCATACTCTGGAATTAGACTAAGGTTCTTTTTTGCAACTTCTACATCATTATCAATTAACCAAGAGTAACATACTCTAAACAAGCACCTCTCGCCTTGCACAATTAAAACTGTTTTCACAATTTTGCAGACTATCTCTTCATCTCCTCATTTTAGAGAAGAGCTCTCCGCTTCGAATAGTGTCAATCTCTATTCTACAATTAGTCGTTACACTTTTTACATAAATTTCCATTTATAACCATAAGCTACTTTATCTTGTTTGGCTGCTTTAGAAATCCATCCATGGCTGACACCCAATTCTTTTTCTGCGTCTTTTACTCCATTATGAATCTTTATAATTTCTAAAGTATCTTTATCAAGTTGAGCAATTTTAAGTTTTTTCCTACTTGCAGCTTCTCTTATTTTTTGTTTAGATTCTTCAGTATGATGCTTTCCATAAAAAGGATTATTTTTCCCTTTAAATTTATCGGGATGTTCAGCATAATACTTACGATTGCTCTCAGTAACTTTTTTTCTATATTCCTCATTTTCCCACAATTTTTTAGTTCTTTCTCTTTGTGTTTCAATTGCTTCTGGATGATTAATATAGAATTTCTTATTTGACTTTCTCCTTTTTTCTTTTTCTTCTATTGTTTGAGAATGAGAGAAACCAATCTTTCTTGCACCTCCTTCAGTTAAATTATAACCTTTTGGAGCTATACAGTCGTATTGTTTAATCCAATATTTTTCTCTCTCGTTCAATAAATTATTATTTACTTGTTCAATAATTTCAAAAGAAAAATTGTCTAATCCGTAATCTCGCATCGCACTATGAATATAGCTATTTCCTTTTTCTTGTTCAGGATGCCTTGCTAAATAACGGTGTTGACTATATCTATCAGTAGCCCTTTCTTTTATAGTTTGACCAATATAAGTCATTTGATTAATTCTGTTGACAATCTTATAAATATATCCCAAATTATATTCTCCTTATTTTAATTATTCATAAATAATTCAAAAATAATCTTAATATTTTTTATAAAATTGTCCAAAAATTTATGTAACTTAGCACGGTATTGCCATATCCTTGCGGACTTAGGTTCCCTTACTCATAATGTAGTTTTCTACTTCTGAACCGTTAGCTTAGTATAAACTAAACACCCCTTTTACATGGGTTCAAAGAGTTTTTTACTATACATCACTGTATAGGGAGGCTCAGGCAATGAGCTTACCTCCACGACAATCTCGCAAATAAAATAAACATTTCAAAGCAAGAAGGGGGTCTTCATTATAGGCTTTCTCAAATAATTTAACTTGGGCGTTAGCACTTCTATTTCTATAAGCGCCACCAAAAGCAAATAAATCCATTACTTTATCAAAAGTAGTTGAATATGCGGTTGCTCCATTTTCTGTTTTCTTTAAGGCGGTTGCTTTCTCAAATTCATCTAAAAAAGTATTTTCTTTTTCTGTCATAATTAAGTATTTACCTCCTACTTTTGTCAAAGTATATAAAGTATAAAAACAAGGCAATATAAATATAAAAATAAAAACATAGGAGTTTTTCTGTGTAGACTTACTAATTATATATTTTGCTGTAATTGCCTTTAAAAAATAAATAAATACTAAGCACTTATCCAATTTTTAAAAATTATCTGTTATTAAAAAATAAATAAATTGCTGTGAGTGCTTAAAAAGTGGATGATGGGAATCGAACCCACATTTTCTGCTTGGAAGGCAGATATTCTACCACTAAACTACATCCACACAGCCCCGGCAGGATTTGAACCTGCGAAAACAGTGCCTGCTTCAAAGGCAGGTGCCTTAACCACTTGGCGACGAGGCTAAGAAAGAATGTGGCTGGTGGAACTTGAATCCACGGTCTTCTGATTAAAAGTCAGATGCTTTACCAGCTAAGCTACAGCCACAAGATACGAAGGCAGTTATAAGAAACTTATAGCCACCCCCGCCAAGTTACTCTAAGGAGGAGAAGTAAACTGATAGGAAGTAAGAGGATTTGAACCTCATATTTCTCTAAGTTTTCTAAGAGCGTTTTACACTTCATGAGTGCTTCTTAAACTAACTTCCTTTAAATACCTAGGTATCTATATCGTTTTTGTAATGCTGTTGAGTTCTATCTAACTTCCTTTAAATACTTAAGTATCTATACAAGACCTATTAATGCCTATTACTTTTCTTTGCTGTCTAGGTCTTTAATTTTATTTAAATTCCTTATCTCTCTGCGAAGTTTTCTTAAAACACCGCCTGATTTTATATTAGCTTCTCTTTCTCTAAGAATATTATATCTTGAATTTAACTGTACTAATTTTTCTTCTATTGTCATATAATTTATTTCCTCTCTTGAGTAGTAGTGCGGGTAACGGGACTCGAACCCGTATGACCTAGGTCAAGGCATTTTAAGTGCCTAGTGTATACCAATTCCACCATACCCGCTTATATTTCTGGCTCTGAATTATCAAAGACTTCTTTTATTTTCGTAAATTCTTCTTCTGCAATTCCACCACATATAAACTTTTCATATAAATTAGAATAACAAATTGTTAAGTATAAATCATTCATTTTATCTTTATAAATTTCTTCAATAGGAAGTAATGTAAAATTAGGTTTTAAATTAGTTATTTTCTCCCAAACCGCATTAGTTGTTCTATAATTTCTTTTTGTCATTTCTTCTCTTACATAATAAGCAAAAGAAATAAAATTATCAAAATCAAAATCCATTACAAAATTTACTAATATATGATTTGGTGTTCCATTTTTATGAATAAGTCCAGCAATTGCGGAAAGTTCTCTCCATTGTCCAACTAGTTGTTCTCTTGGTAAAACTGGGATTAAATATTTGTGCCATAACCTCATAATTTATACTTCCTTTATAAATTTTTATTAAGTGGAAAAGGTGAACCTCCTTTGTACTCTTCCTCAAGGCTTTTCTTTAAGTCCTGCCTTACTTTTAATAGAGATGTGGTACCATGCACCAAAACGGTTTAGGACTTTTTGTTAGGTTTTAGGAGTTCTGTCCTCTCGAGTATCAGAACCATAGCAAGGTACTAACTCCACTCTGTGTGGTTACCTTAGAGTCCGTGAGGTGGGAATCGAACCCACTAAACCAGAGGTGCGTAGTTTAGAGCTACGTGCAGCTAGCCAATATCTGCCTCTCACGGTTATATAAAGAGCTGTGCTGTTATTTTTACACCATATTGCCTGCTCGAAAGAAGGGGAATTATAACAAATGTTTGTCTATCTTTTATACTAATATTATAACAAAAATTTTTATTATTTTCAAAAAGAAAGGATTTGATATTTTATTTAAAAATAATTTTATTAAGTTTAAAGCTTTTATACCAAAAATTTTTAATCATTCCAATACTCAAACAATTCATTCATAGCCTCAGTAATAGATATAGGAGTACTACTTTTTGTTTCTTTTTCTAATTTTTCTAGTTCAATAAGATTATCAATACGAGATTGTTCAAATTTATGTTGCCAAGATAAAGGCTCATTTCCTTTTATATATTCTTCAACTGAATATGTATGTCCTCTATACTCATATTCTAATTCATACCCCTCAAATTTATGATTATATCCAAAAATAGGATATTTTTGTATAAATTTTGCTTTCTCTTCCATTTATCTTCTTTTTCCCTTTCTTATTTTCTATAATAATTATAACAAAAATTTTTGGAAAAATGAAATATAAGATTTAATCTGTTCTTATTCCTGTTATTTGGTAAAAAATATATTTATCAAAATTAGGGATATTAAAAATTATTTGTTTTTCTTCATCAGTAAGAGTTTTCCACCAATTTTGTCTAAGTGATTCTAGTTCTTGACTACTTTTTTGTGTCAATTCATTATTTCTATTAAATATATTATCTGGTCTGCTAATTTCAGTAGGCATTGTATCAAGTAGCATTATTACTTGTAAAAGTTGAGTTTCTATTTTATCAGTTAATTTAATAGGAATATTAAATATTTTTAATTCTGGCTCTTCCGTGTTAAAAAATCCATTTGCAAAATCACATTTATTCCAGCAACCTGTACAATTGTGACCAATATTATGGTCGCCTGTATTTTTGTTACCTTTATTAAAAGACCCAGAATTACAATCACCTATATTAAAACTTCCAGTATTATAAGAACCGATATTGTAACCCCTTACATTCCGATGACCGATATTCCAATCTCCAATATTATAATTTCCTTGATTATAATAACCCAAGTTACCCATTCCAATATTGTTAATTCCAAGATTTACTGCTCCCAATACTTCATCCCAAGGAACTTCTCTTATTATTTCAATTTTATTTGTACAATATTTTTTATCTATTTCATTTTTTAAAATTTTATCATAAGCTATAACTTCTGCAATTCTAACTCTATCTTTATCAAAAGGATAAAAATTAAAACAATCATGTATATTCAAACAGAAATGAAAACCTCTTTTACACATTTCTATATCTTCTCTATCCATTTCAAAAGTTTTTCCTACTTCATATTGAAATCCTTGACAAGTCCAATTTCTTTCAAAAGCTTTATATCCTTTAACCCCTTTTTCATTATTCATAGTTACACCACCTTATAATTATAATAAAAATTTTTTATTTTTCAAAAAAGATTCTATATATAGAATTGTTTTTCTCTCGCCTTTTGATTAATAAACAAGCGATATTTTCTTGCATCCGCATTATTTTTAAAAGAATATATTAAAATATCCTTAAAATAGTCCTCATTGTGGATATACCTCACTTCCGCATTAAAATCTTCTATAAGCATTTGTACAAAATCAATAGGTGCAATATCTAAAATATGGCAAGGTATCCACCATAAACCAGACATACCAGCTAAATCTTCGACATCATTAACATGCCAAACCCCATTTTGTTCCCATTCTGTTGCTGAATATAGATGCATACCTTTACCCCCTTTTATTTATTAACTATTTAATTTATTAAGAAATTCCTGTACTCTTTCTTTCTCTTCTTTTGTTGGTTCTATAAGCTGCGGATTCGGATTTTCATATACTGTTGCATTCTTAGTCCAATCATTTTTATTTACTATTTCTCTTACATTAGTTTTAGCACAAGTAAGAGAAACTTTTATTTCAAGGTCTTCTCCATCTTCTGTATAAGGAATACGAATTTCTTTGCCATTTTCATTAAGAAAGGCACCTTCAAATACTTCCAAGAGCTTATTAGTAATATATTCTTTTGCTTCAGTACCTCTTGCCATTTTTATTACCTCCTTAGTCTATTAAAAACTTGCTTTTTAAGATAGTTAATTTCAGAAGTTGTTAAATCTGCGCTTGATATATTATGTGCGGTAAATGCGGCATCTTGTATTTCTGCGGAATCTATATCCGCACCGCCTCTAGCAAACGTAACCAATTCATCAACAACTTTATCAATTATTCTTTTTCTTTCTCCAGATGGGGGAAGTACACCCTCCGCCTCCGCCATATAAAGATTGTATGATAACATATTTCATTTCCCCTTTCTTATTTTCTATAATAATTATAACAAAAATTTTTGGAAAAATGAAATATAAGATTTAATCTGTTCTTATTCCTGTTATTTGGTAAAAAATATATTTATCAAAATTAGGGAGATTAAGAATCTTTTGTCTTTCTTTATAACAAAGAGTATTTTCCCACCAATCTTGTCTAAGAATTATTAACTCTTCATCTTCTCTCTTCTTAATCCTTGGCTCATTAATTAGTTTAATTACTTTTGAAGGCATCCTTTCAAGAATTGCTTTTACTTCTGAAAGCTGTTTTTCTATCTCTTCAGTTACTTCAACAGGAGCATTAAATATTCTAAGTTTTGGTTTTATTGTATTAAAATATCCATATGCAAAGTCACACCTGTTCCAATCACCAGTGCAATTATATCCAATATTATAATGTCCTGTATTTTTATTTCCTATATTATTATCTCCAGCATTCCAATCCCCTACATTACAATGACCAGTGTTGTAATAACCTATATTTACATTACCTAAATTATTATCTCCAGTGTTCCAATGTCCAGCATTATAGTTACCTACATTATGACAACCAGAATTATATATCCCAATATTTTCGTTACCAGAATTTGCTCTTTGTAAAACTTCTTCCCAATTAAGTTCTCTTACTATCTCAATTTTATTTGTACAATATTTATTTCCTATTTTATCAACTAAAATTCTATCGTATGCTATAACTTCTGCAATTCTGGTTATTTCTTTATCAAAAGGATAAAAATTAAAGCAATTAGCTACGTCCAAACAGAAATGAAAACCTCTTGAGCATAATGAAATTTCTTTTTCATCCATTTCGTAAGTTTTGCCTATTTCATATTGAAAATCAAGACAAGTTAAATCATCTTTAAAAGCTTTATATCCTCTTAATCCTTTTTCATTATTCATAGTTTTGCATACCTCCTTAGCTTTCATAGCCGCTATAATCAATAACAACAGGATAATCATGTAAATAACCTAAATTATTAACGTGTAAATCATTTATATCATTTTCATAGAAAAAATCCATCAAACTAGAACAATATTCTTCACCATAACATTCAACTACCGTAGCTAACCAATCTACATCTATTTCTTCGTATTCTGAGTTAGAGTTAGTTAAACTAGAAGCAAATGCTTTTGATTGGGGGCTTACTTCTTCATAATAGTCCTCTGCGGCTAAAGCATCTACCCTTTCTTGAACATAAATTGGATAAGCATCTATTAAACCTATACATTCTGTTTTAGCAAACACCTCTTCGAATCCTACTTTAACCGCCTGTTGATATATCTTTTCCTCTAAGTGACAATAATTATGAGCTAATGGTTGACTTCTTTTACCATAGGAGAATGGAATCTTAACAACAATATCCTTTATTCCATTAATAAAAAGAACTAATTTTGTGCTTCCTGTTTTATAATGATAAAAATACTCTGAATCTATTTTTCTTATAACTTGGTTTTTAAAAGTATATTCATCTAAATTGTCAAAGTCACAATTAGATAGCTCTTCAAGTATTTTTCTATAAAGTATATTATTTTTATCAAATAAAAGTATTTCCCTTTCTAGTTTCATCCTTTCTCCTCCTATTTTTTTAATTTTCTCCTATTTTATTAAGAATTATAGGAGATTCCTGCATCCTCATAAAGTTCTTCTATTGAATCATATTCACTTAAAATTTGACCTAATACATAATCTCTAACTAAAACATCACAATACTCTGCCCCTCTTTTTATAACATTTTCATTCCTTAAATCATATTCTTCAATAACTTCAAATAAAAGATTCCAATTATGACAAAGAGCTTCTTCTGCAAGATAAGTATTACAATAATAACTCCCATCTATATTACCTGTTATTCTATTATAGAGTGATGAATCATCCCATATATGGTCTATATCTGGATAATAGAATGATTCATAATCAGCTATTTCTTTTAAATATTCAAATAAATCTGCTTTAACCGCATCATAATAATCATATATACCCATAATATTAGTCATTCTCCTTATCTATATAATTTTTTGCAAAAGTATCAAAACATTCTATACATAAGTCAATTTCATATTTTGTTTCTTCTTCGTCTGGTCCATAAATTATCATAGAGCTGCGAGGTTCTTCATCCTTTATTATTTTTCCACATCTATCACACACACAAGCATACATCTTGTTTTATTACCTCCTTATAATATACTAATGATTTATCAAAAAAATCTAAAAATAGTGCATACGTCACACATTTCATTTGAAAAAATTTTATTTTCTTTTATTTCTTTTTATTCTCCTTATACAAGAGTTCAAACTCTATACATAAAAGATTCTTTTCTTCTAATGCGGTTGCTGTTTTAAATTTATTAAGCATTTCCGCATATTCAGGTTTTCCCTCCATAAAATCACAATAGATAGAAAAGATTAATTCAACCTTTTCTTCTGTTAAAAGTCTAATTGGAGTGTTTATCATTTAAATTCCTTCTTTCTTTTTCTTTATATAATAATTATAATAAAATTTTTAATAAAAAACAATAGAAGGACTTAATCTTGCCAAGTTTTCTTGTTTTCTAAATATTTATACATTTTCTGTTTTCTTAGGTTTTTCTTTACTGGCGGTTTCCCCTTAATGGGGGAATAGTCTGGGCATTTCTGACAATACTGGTAGAATGTTCCCCTATGCCCCTTCCCGCAGTTCCCCTCATTTAAATAATATTTGCATTGTACATATCTATCTTTCATTTTATTTTTATTTAAGTTCCTCCTTCTCTTCGTCTGGGCAAATTCTTTCAAGGAAAGAAGATTTATAAGCAATATAGTTTCTATATTCATAGATAAACCAAGTAATTAATCCTATTGTAATTGTTGCTAAAATTACACTTAAACCGCTTATATTAGAAAGATGCATTAAAACAATACTTATTATATATGAAATTCCAACTATTTCCGCAATACAAGTAACAAGCGTGAATAATCCAAATAAAAACATATTAAAAATATCATAAAAATCTCTTAATGGACTTTGTGATTTTTCTGCCTTTTTCATATCATAAGTATTTGTATCTATAAGCAATTTAATTCCAGTATCAGGATTTTCTGTATAAATGTACTTTTGATTATCCTTTTCTACTAAAACACAAGAACCTTCTTCAAATAGTTCATCTTTATTTAATATTTCTTTGTTTACTTCATTGAGTTTTTCAATTTCTTCTTTTGTTACTTCTCTTAAAGTTTTTAACATATTTTATTTCTCCTTTCTATTTTTAACTAGTCCACTTATCAAAAGTGAAAACGAAACCGCTAATAAAAGCGGGAATTAGTACCCACGGATGAGATAATATGACGAATAAACTACCTAAAACCGCCATATAAATAAAAGCATAACGAGTTACTTCTACCAAAAACCGCATTAATATCTGAAATTTACTCATAATATCTTTCCTTTCTTTTTTTCTTTATATATAAATTATATCTTATTTTTTAAAAAAAATGAAATTTGATTATGAAAGTATTTTATGTTATAATAAAGCAAAAGAAAGAAAGGAATAAGTTTATGATAAATACAATAGTAAGATGCGAAGTAGGCGGTCAGATTAATTGCCCTTATTACTGGTTGGAGAAGGGTATATGTAGAGCCCCAATTCTTACCGTAAATCCGCAAGGAGTTTGTAAGGAATTAAGTACGGGATTATTAGTAAAGAGTAATGAATGGAATGAAAGTACTTATGATTTTGAAGAAAATAATTAAAACCGCAAAATAAACTAAGAAAAAATAAAAATAAAAAGGCTACGGAAAACGAGTAGCCTTTTTATTTATTTATTTATTACCAAAAGTTAAAGAAATCAAATATGTCATCAAGATATTTAATATCTTTTATATTTTTTATGTTTTTTATGTTTTTATCATAAGATATTTCTAAATTAGTAAGGAATTTAATAAGATGATTTTTATGTTCCTCATTTTCTATATCACTTATATCTACTTCTTTTGCTTTAAGATAATTTATATAAGCATCAACAAGATTGGAAGAGGCGGTTTTTATTAATTCTTTTTGTTTGTCATTCCTTATTTTATTTTCATTTTCTGTAATGAGAATATCTTTCATTTCATCTAAGATAGTATCTACTGATTTACCTTTAAGTAATTCCGCCCTTAACATATCTTCTATTTTCATAATATTGCCTTCTTTCTTTTTAATTTCTATATATATTATATAAAAAATTTTTATAAAAAACAAAAAGTTTTTGATTTATATATAATATTATATTATAATACTTTATATAATGAAGTTACAAAAGTTTAATTTATGCAAAGATTGTTCGTTAGAACAATCTTGCTTGAATTAAACTTTTAGCTCCACTCTTGATTGAGTTGCCCTTTAGGGCAACGAAATCACTAGATGTGGAGTACCTTTTAAGCTTTTTGGACAAAAAAGTTTTAAATAATAAATATAATTTTAATATATATATAGAAAAGTGTTATTATTATCACTTTCATTTTAATAGTAAAAAAGAAAAGATGTGATATTTTTGCCGCACATTATTATATATTCTAAGGAGGCAAAAATATCACAACTTTTGGCAAAATATTGATAAAGAAAGGATTTGAAAATTTAAAAAATGGAAGAAAAAAAATTAAAATTAGGTAAAATGAAATCGCAAGAGATTGCTGAATGGTTTGGAATTACTTATGCTTCTTATAGAAGAGTGTCAAAACAAAAGTTAAAGCAATTAAAACTTTTTGCAGATTTTGAAGTTATTTATGGTGGAGTTAACATAACTAAGATAAAATGTCCTTATTATATTAAAAATTATAAAGATATAGAATTATATAGACAAAAAGTATTACAGACAGAAAACGGGATTACTACCATAAAAGACATGGCTAATGAAATAAAATATGTAGATAAAAATGAAGATTATGAAAACATACAAATCAGTGGAGCTTGTGAAAGATTATCTAAAGCTGGAACAATAGGTTATGGTCCTTATGATGCTACTGGAGGTATATATGGACGCAGAAAAAGATATTGGGCTATAAAACTAGATGGATGTAATAATTTTAGACCTATGACCGCTGATGAAAAACAACTGTTTATACAAATAATGAGAGCTTTTTATGAAGATAGATTAAATGATATTTTATGGGATTTCTTTGCAATAGAAACAACAGAATGTATGGAAATTATGGCAAAAGAAATGCAATATTTACAAGAAGAAAAATATAATTTTATAGATGCGGTTAATCTTTTTGAAGAAAAGACTGGGTATAAGATTATAAGAGCTACCTTACATGAAGATAATAAATAAACATAAAGTTGTGATATTTTTTGTTCATACTTTTTAAAAACTAATAAAAGTTGTGATATTTTTTATACCCCTGTACGACAAAAATATCACAACTTTTGAAAAAGTTAGTAAAGAGAAAAATTGAGAAGATTTGAAGAAAATTGAAGAGGATTAAATAAATTTAAAGAAAATTGAAGAGAATTAGAGAAAATTGAATAAAATTGAAGAGAAGGTGTGAGCCCTCTCTTCAACCCCTTTTTTTCTCAAAAAGCGAATAAAACTTATTTTTCTCCCCTTTTACGTATTAAAATACTTAACCAAGTACTACTTCCTATAAAAATCCTATATGCAGGACACCTTTCTCACACCCGTAAACCGCCAAGTTTATCTATTCTACTGTTGTATAAAAAAAATTACTCATCACTTAAGGTGATGAGTAATCATCTTCATTTATATTTAAATAATTAGGGTAGTCCCGCTCAAATTCTATTAAACAATTATGTATATCACTATAATATCTAGTTATATCTTTAGCTATTGTAGAACGCATTGTTCTTATCATATATTCTATACTTTCAGCGGATAGAGGTATATTTCCTTTTATTTCTTTTGTATTTATGCGAATGCAAAAATTATCTTTTTCTTCTATTGATATATAAAGCATTTTATAATCAGTATCAACAAAATTAAAATCTATGGCTTTCTTTATAACATTATTATAATTATAAACACTATTTTTTAACTTCATTTCCAGCTCAAGAAAATGCTGAACAGAATTATAGCGTTCCTCTTCACTTAGTCCCTCTTTTTTTAGTAGACTTAAAATATATTCATTTTTAAATAATTCCTCTGGAATAAAATCTGTGCTTTTGTAGGGCGGTTTTATGGTGCGGATATTAAATATTAGTCTTTTATTCATTGTATAACACTTCCTTTTCTATTTTTTCTATATATATTATAATAAAATTTTCATACAAAAGCAAAATATAAGAAAAAATTAGCCTTCATGCCCCAGATTTTTGTTAATGAAATTAATAGTCTTGTTAATGTATTTGTTAAAAATGAGGTCAGTTATGAATATTTGTTCGTAAAAAATAGAACTTAGGAGCGGGATTAGCAAGATTATAGTTTTTACTTTCTTTTAAATTTTTGTTATAATAAGGAGGGAATAATAAAAAAGGAGCGTTTGCCCACTTTAAAATTAAAAAGTAAAAATTTTGGCATGATGGGCTGAAATTTTGCTAACAAAATCAATAGGCTAGTTAATTAATTTGTTAAGATTTAGACCTCTTACGAATGTTTGTTTATAAAATATATAACTTAACAAAAGAATAGCACAGCAGTTATATTTTAGAAGATTTATATAGGGGCAGCTCACTATATAAATTTGTTGCTTTCATTTTTTATATGATTTTTTAACCCATCCTCCCCTTCAAATTTATATGATTTCTTAATACGACTGCCTTTCTCGTGCTATTTTTATTAGGGCTATGAATATTTGTTCGCAAGGCAGAATTTTAATAGAGATGTCTAACAAATTAGTCAACAGAGGGAGATATAAAAGGAACAAGGCGGTTTTTCATTTCTAAAATAGCAAAAGGAACATTTCAAAAATTGAATCCTAAAAAGGCGGTTGCCTTGCTAAAACCGCCTTTATTTAGTTATAAGTATTATAAACTGGTTTTTAATTCTCTTACCTAGACAAAAGTAGAATATAAGTAGATAGAAGAGAACAGAGGGGAAGAACCGCCTTTCTATATCTTTACTCTTGTTCTATACTTAAGTAAAAGAAGAGAATAGTTAATATATTAATAAAAAACAAATGCGTTATGTACCACAAAATAGACTCCTTTTTATGCTTAGCGGTTTGGTGCTTAGAAGAATATTAAGCTAGATAGAAGAGAGTAGAGGCAGCTCACCCGCTACTTATATATCTTACATATTAATTTTCTATGCTCTTGTTTGGTTAGTTCGGTGAGCTGCTACCCTTTTATGTCAATATCCTAGTGTGCTCTTGTTTTCTAGTGCATCTCTGTTGAGATAGCCGGGGAATTTGTCTTCAAACTTGTCTATTATCCTCTGTAGCCTGCTTCCTGCTTCTAGTAAATCTCTCTGTACTGTTGCATAGATAGCTCTAAGGATATACTGCGGGTTATCTTCATATGTCATCTGGTCATCCCCTGTTTCATGTAGTATAATCTGCATACGTCCACACGTTACCTGGACATATCCAATATCATTTATATAGTATCCATCATCATCGGCTAGTATGGAAGCATCTTTCTCTGCTTTTGGATTGAATAGACCTAGGTCTACCGCCCTTATATATACTTTATTGTATTCTTGAACTGCCTTTTGTAGATCCTTTTCTAGGTCAAATAAATCACCAAAGGTGTGGTAATAGGAGATATTAAGTGCGTGAAGTGAGCTGTTATCTGCTTTCCGTTGTTCATCCTCCATCAATAGCTTAAGTATGTAGCCGTCTTTCTGTTCCCGCTGGGGGAGAAAATCTGTTCTTGTATAAGGTGGGTTTAGGTTTGGTAATTCTAACATAGGTTAGCCTCCTTTTTTTTCTTGGTTCTTTTTTATCTTTCTATATATATTATAACAAAAATTTTTATTAAAAGAAATGAGGATGTGGTTGCTTGGCTTATGGTGACAAAAGCTAGATAGAAGAGAGTAAAGGGAAAACCCCTGAGTTATGTAAAAATTTAGAGAGGAAGGCCTCAAAAAATGTTAATAAATTTAATAGGCTAGTTAATTAATTTGCTACGAAAGTGTAGACGTGTGAAAGGTAGAATTTTGTTAGAAAAAAGAGCGGTTAGAGTTATGCGAGGGAGCCATATGAATTTTGGGAAAATAGGAGGAAGAAGTAAAAAGGCGGCAGAGTTATGGAAAAGTGCCATATGGAGTGTGGAGGTGGATTCGGCTCGACACGTTCCTCGTCGAGCCGCCCATAGGATTTCAATAGGCAAATTGCACAAATTTACACTCTCTATTTTGTGCATATTGCCATCTTGACAATACCTATACGGGGCATTTTGCACAAAAATCTCCCTCAAACCACCGGATTTTTTGTATAGAATGCACAAAGGTTATTTGTCAATAGGCAAAATAACCAAAAATTTTTGTATTTTTTACTTAATTTTTATATAAAAATACTTATTTTTGTACAATTTTCTTTGATTTTTTACTTATTTTTTGTACAAAAATAATAAAACTTGCTAAAACCGCAAGTTTGTATACATTTCACAAAATTTTATAGTATTCTTTTGTATATATTGTACAAAAAAAACAAGGCGTTCCCGCCTTGTTTCTCTTTTAGCAAAAATCTTTTGCACATTTGTTATACATTTCTGCACATTCAAAAAGTGCATTTATTTGCGCTTCTATTTTTGCAATATAATTTATAGATGTAGTGTTGCAATTATTTAAATATTGTAACATTAATTCGGCAAGTTCTTCCGCTGCTTTTGGTTTATGATTTATTACATATTCCGTTGTAGTACCCAAATCTCTAAAGGGGAATGGCTTACAATATCCGTCAACTTTTTTCTTTTTTTGTTTTAGTATTTTTAATAGGATTTGACTCTCTACTTCTGCATCGCTTAATGCGGTATGCTGTTCTGTAAAGTCTGTATTTTTAAAAAGATACTTGTAACAATTTTCTACATTGGTTGAAAAATATTGTACACTATTTGTATACAATTTATTTTTGATACAAAAATCTTTGTATCTATTGTTATTTAAAAGTCGTTCACAAGCTAACCCCCATAAATCACACATAACAAAAGGTACATTCCAGATATTACAATTTATATTTAAGTAGTCGGGGTTTTTTGGCTGTTCTCCTTCGCTGCCATAAAGGATGGTTTGACATTCTATATATTGCTTGTTTAACCATTCTTCAAAATCGTTATGGTGTAAATGCCATATATATTTATTTGTAAATGGTATTGCTTTTTTTATGTCAAAAGTGGCATTACTTGCGCATACAAGGTCACATCTTGATATATCTTTTAACAACTCTTTTAATGCAGTGTACCATTCAACGGATGGCAATTCACCTTTATTATATAAGTCAATATAAAAAGGTCTTTTTGCCTTATAGTAAGCAGTATTAAATACCTGTGGCACGAAAAAAGTTTCTTGTATCAAGTAATTTTGCTTTTTGATATAATTTCCCTTGCTATCCATAATGACCCATCCTATATCATATATAAGAGGTTTTGCAATAGACACTTTTTGTCTTTCCTTTTCTGTTAAGTCCATCCCCTTTATAAATGGAAGTGTACAAGTTTCAGTATCTACAATAAGATATAATTTTTTTTTGCCCATCGGCTTATATGCCCCCTTTATTTTTCTTTTTTTCTTGTAATTTTAAATTTGTCCTTATCAAGTCAAGTTTAAAGCTATTATTACCCATTTCAAAAGTTATCAATTTTGTTTTATTTACAATAGTAATATTTTGATAACCTTTATTTTTAAGATATGTTTCAAGGTCTTTTATTATACCCTCTTTTTGTATATCTTCCTTTGGCTGTCTGTTAGTGTTCTGTCGCTTTTTTTCTGTGCTAACATACATTTTTGCGGTTTTATTCTCTTTTGCTTGCTCTGTTAATTTGTCAATCTCTATGTTATCAATAACCCCTTCCTCTTCAAGATACATATTAATTGCTTCGGCTTCTGTTAGTTCAAAAGCCTTTATATATTTCTTGATTGTTTCATCGGGTATTCTGATTTTTTTCCCCTTAATGGTATAATTCAAATTATATCACTTCCCTTTTTTAAGATAAGGGGGAGTCTTATTGACTCCCCTTTATAACTATGTTACTTAATAGAGAAATAAGCTTTACCTTTAATCTCCTCCCTTATAACCTTGCCTTCGGTCTGGAGCTTGCCCAACATGGCGGTAGCTTTACTGCTATTTACTCCATCTTCTTTACTTGCCTTTACCGTTTCAGTAGCAATTATTTCAGTTACTGTCATTGGCTTATCGGCGTTTTTAAGTACTTCAACGATGGCTGTCTTTATAGGCTCGTTAATAGCTCTCTTTTTCTCATCCTGTGAGCTTGAATGTTTACGATTAAGCAATTCAATTTCATGATTGATAAATTCAATAAGATTAGGATTTTCTCTTACAGCTTCAATCTCTAAAAACTGATTGTAATATTCTCTTTTTGTTGTCTTTACTGTAGTGTTTGTGTTTGTCATAAATTACTCCTCCTTAAAATTATATTGTTTGTTTTTATTTTGGCAGTTTCCGATAAGTTATTTTTTGTTTCTATCCTCCTTTTCTTTTCTATGCTTTTATTATAGCATAGCTTTTTAAGTTTGTCAAGCATTTTTTTTTATTTTTTTTACTTCCTTTTTTTATTCTGCTCTGCTTGACTGTAATTATATATTAGCATGATTTTTAAATTTTGTCAAGTGCTTTTTTTAATTTTTTTCAAGTAAAAATAAATCAATTTGATTATCTGTATAAGCATTAATTATATCTATTGCACTATTTAAGATTATTTTATCTTTAATAGTTAAATCTAAAGTTACATTAGAAACACTTAACGGCTTTAAAATATAGGTTTTTGTATTTTCTTGCATTTTTTTGCCTCCTTTCTTTGTTTAATTGTAATTACATTATACCAAAAGCCTTTTTGTTTGTCAAGCATTTTTAAAAATTTTTTCAAAAAATTTTATCTTCCTATTATATATAAAAAAACAGAAATAAAATTTTAAAAATTTGAAAAAAATGCTTGACAATACATTCATATTATGGTATTATAATATCAAGCAAGGCAATACAAATAAAGGAGGTCAAATAAAATAAAAGCTTTGCAAAAAAGGAGGTTTACAAATATGGTAAAGTATTATTTTTATAGAACACCTGTTTATTATCAAGTTAGGGGATATAGAACAATAATAAGTCGGTATCCGTTCCCCGACCCCGACAATTACCCTTGCAAAAAATCTAAAAAAGATAAAAATTTAACAATTTATGAGAGTAGTTTTTATCTTGATTTAATATGTCAAGAGGAAGAGTATAAAAAGATTTTACAAACATACTTAGATATGTTTGAAAATTTGAAAAAATATAATGGGATAAGAGATAAAACTATCTCTTGTATATCATCTATGTATTTTGACAATAAAGTACATTTAGGAGATTTTGTTCCATTCGATTTTTATTGTAGATATTTTTATTATTATATTAAAAGCCCAATGAAAATTGATATATTGAATGGCTGGACGATAGATTGTTGCAAAAGGACTTTGACAACAAAGCAATTTTGTGAAATGTTCAATCAAGAGAATATTATTAAATTATTAGAGGAGGAGTCTAAAAAATGATAAAAACAATTATAGTATTTAGTATTGCAAGTTTGGTAAATGTTATTTTACAGACAATTAAACAGATTGTAACAGTAAAAACAGAAAAACCAATAAATGCTAGTATAATTTCAGCGGTAACATATGGTTTTTATACTATTATTATCCAATATACTGCAAATATGCCTTTAGCTGCATCCGCTATAATAACAGCCGTTGCAAATTTATTTGGCACATATTTCAGTATATGGTTACTTGAAAAAATCAAAAAGGATTCTTTATGGAAAATATCAATAACTGCAAAAAGTATTGATATAGTAGAAAAGTTGAAGCCTTTTAGTATAGACTGCCTTGTACAAGAGGTGCTATTGAATAATAAAAAAGTATATCTAATTGAAGCTTTTAGTAAAAACCGCAAAGATTCACATATAATACGGAATATTTTAAATAATTATAATGTATTATATAATATTTCAGAAGTACCAAAAAGATTATAAAGGAGGTTATATTATGTATAATAAGGAATTAAAGAAAATAATATCAGATAGGTTGGAAATGAATGTAACTTTACATATGGATAACAAGCTATTCAAAGAAGCTATTGTATCATTTTGTGAAGCTATCATAAATGAAGGTTTTGAAACTGTTACAAATGGAATAATTGATACAGATATACAAGTTGCGTTCAATGAGTATTTATATGAAGTGATGAGGGATATTTTAAGAGATTATATAATACAAAAAGATGTGCTTGATATAGATACAATAAGTATTGACATTGATTAAAAATATACAAGCTAGGTATAAAAATACCTAGCTTTTTTGTATTTAAAAAATTTGTATAAAAATATTAAAAGATAAAAAACAATAGTAATAATATACAAAATTTATATAATGTTTTGTATATTTTTTATGTGTTTTTTTTATATTATGTACAATATATACAAAAAGTAGCATAAGTGAGCTGCGGATGCTAGTTAAGGTACACAAACTTCAGCTTGTCAATGTACAGAAGTAACAAATTTTTTCTAACGGGTTTGTTCAAAATGTATAAAAAGTAAAGTTATACTATTTGTATAAACTGATAAAAAATAAGCAAAAACCGCATGATTTTTTATTACTTTTGCCCTCTTGACTTTTGTTACTATTGTACAATTTTAACAAATTTTGGGATACTAAAACGGATAATTTTTGTTGAAATTGCCTATTGACAAAAGTGTGCCGGGTGTGTTATAATGGATTCGAGTCTATTTGGCGTATTATGGTTAGCACGGACTAACCAGAGTTAGCATAGGCTAATTTGGGCGTCCCCCGATAATATTATACCACAAAACCGCCTAAGCAGTCAATAGGTAAAAGTGTACAATTTTGGGATTAAAATTTTATTAAAATTTATGTATTTTGCCTATTGACAAATGCTGGGGAGATGTGTTATAATTGATTCGATTTTTGTCGGCGTTTTAGCAATAAGCTAACAAAAAAGAGGCTTTACGCCTCTTTTATAATAATCCATTTATCAAGCATTTTCATTTTATGCGCTATAAGATTATTTTTACAAATTAAAGTAATGGAGCTTATATTAAAGTATGTACCATACTTTAATATCTTTTCGTTAAATTCGTTGTAAGCTTCTTTTCCTTCTTCAATATTATCACATTCCCAAACTTGTTGCGGCTGCTCAAAAAAATTTAACATTAAAATTGTTTTATTTTCAATTCCTTCTACATCTTGTAATATTTTCATATTTATACCTCCTTAAAATTTTACTTGTTTTTGTTTACAATATTATAATATCATATTATAATATATTTGTCAATGCTTTTTTCAAAAATTTTTTAAATTTTTTTCTTGACAAATACTATGTAATTTGTTATAATTATTATAGAAAATAAAAAGGGAGGGAATAAAAAATATGAAAAATTCTATAGCCAAAATAGTTAAATCAGTTATAAAAGATGGCTAAAGAAATGTATGTGGTTTTTATTAAACAGATAAGGAGGAGTAAATATGTTTTTAATAAAGAACAAAATAAAAAATATTATATTAGCAGAAATAAAAAATATTTTAACCAGCGTTGAAAAATTAATATCAGCTTTTCAAGAAGGAGAAAATGTTAAAAATGAATGTATCTATTTATTAGGGTATATGGATTGTATAAATATGTTAATTTTAAGTAATAAATCTAATTTTATTAATGAAGAAGAAGTCAAAAAATTAGAAAAAGCATATATAAATATTTATAAAATTTTAAAAAGGGGTTGACAAATATAGCAATATATGGTATTATATATACATAAGATAAAACAAAAGCAAATTAAAGGAGGAGTAAATATGAAAATAAAAATATCGGACAATATTATATCTTCTGATGTAACTTTTACTATTGATGAGTTAAGAAAAGCCTATAATAAAATAAAAACGAAAGAGAAAGACAAATATAAAATAGATTATTATTATTGGATGGGCTGCTTAGAAACTTTACAAACACTTTTAGAAAATTCACAAATAAATACTAAAGGTGAGCATTTGTTAGATAAAATTTATAAAGGTTTAGAAGAATATTATTATAAGGAGGACTAAATATGTATTATAAAGTGATTGCACATATATCAAGAGGAGAATATTACACAGAAGAATATTTTGTAAATGCCGTAGATGAAGATGCCGCAATGGACGAAGCAGAAAATTATTTTAATGAAATAATGCAAGACCATGATGAGATTGAAGAACTTGATGTTGACATAATAAGTAAAGACGAATTTATGAATACCATTTAATAAAAAGAGGAGGTTATAAAAAGGATAGTTTTTAACTATCCTTTTTGTATATTTTTATTTGTTAAGTGTACAAAATATATAAACTTTTGTACACTTTTTATTTATTTTTGTGCATTGTGTCATAGAATAAATGAGCTGTATCTGTCAACAGGTAAATTTATATAAAAATAATGCGGTTTTTGCTATAAAATTTTGTATAATTTTTTATAAAAAAGTGCTTGACATGAATTGAATGTACAAATTGCATAAAAAGTTGCACTAGGATGGCTAAAAGTTTGTTAAGATTGCACAAAGGGTGATTTGTCAAGGGAAAATGTTGCACAAATTTTGGGATATTAGGTGGCGGAATCTTTGTGCAGTTTTACCACTTGACAAGTGACAGGGGTGTGTGATATAATATTGCGGCTTGCTTCAGCGCAAGCAAGCCGCCCATTATAACATATTCTCTCTCATTTGTCAATGGGCATTTTCCACAAAATTCATCTCAAAACCGCCGGTATTTTTGTACAATTTGTATATTGACTTTTCTTGTCAATAGATAAAAATAACAAAAACCGCATTACATTTTTATTCATTCTGCCTATTGACAAGGTTTGTCAAGAGTAAAAATAGACAAAAAATAAGAAAGAAGGCTTGCGCCTTCTTTCTTAATAATCATCTGTCCATTTGTAGGATACCTTATACTGCTCGTCGCTGTCCTCAAACCGCAATTTAATAGTCCTTTTATATTTTGCTTTTAGTTCTGTTATTTGGTTTTCTGTTAAAGTATCTGTAAAAATAAAATCTCTGTTATTTTCTAAAACAATATTTATTATTTTAATTAAGTTGTTTTTTGCTTTTACTGATACCGTTAAATGTGATTGAATAAAATTTATAAAATAGTCATATGCGTTTTTACTTGCTTCCGTTATAAAAGTATCTGTTATATTTGCCAAAAATTGTAAAACAAATTTTTCTGAATTTAAAGAATCATTACATATTGTATATAAAAATTCAGTAATATCTGGATTGTCATATTCACTATGAGTATCCCAAAATCTAGCACACTGTTTTATAATAGAGTACATAATATTTAGTATATTATCATTATAATAAACTTCTTGCTCAATTATCTCTTTATTACTCATACTTAAGTACACTCCTTTTAAATTATCAAATAATCATAGTTAAGGTCAAGAGCACTTATATAATAATTGTCTAATAAAGGATTTATTATTTTTTCAAAGCGATAAATAACTTCTAAATTTTCTTTAGTAGTTAAAAATGGAATTGTAAAAACTGTTTCTCCTTCATCATCATCTATTTCTAAAACCGCCATAATATTAAAGTATTTACTGTCTGTTGAATAGTCCTCCGCCAACTCAATATCTCTTCTATCTATATGCAGTCCCCTGCCTTCAAGATAATCATTAAGAACTCCTGCAAAATTTACTATGATTGACCGCTCATAATTAGAATTTATTTCAAAGTCTGCTGATTTTCCATCTACTGTAAAATACATTGTTTCTTTTTCTTTTGTTTTGTTCATTTTTTACTCCTCCTTATAGTTTTATCCATTCTTTAGGCATTCCATGCTCTTTTTTATAATCAACAATTTCATTATTAATCATACTATAATATAATAATTCTATATATAAAAAATGTATAAAATCAAGTATAATTTTTACTTTTTCTTCAGTTGTAATTATAGTTGTGAAATTTGCTCTATAAAGGTATCCATAATCTATATTTTCATTATAAAGATTCACCCTTTTTGAATATTCTTCTTGTTCATTAATATTATTTATATTAATATTATTAAATTCTTTTGTTTCTATAGTAATATTATCTTGATAAATAAGTTTATTTTTTATTATTATATCAATAAGTTTAAGAATAATTGGTAAATGTTCTTTTGTTGTTTCATAAACAGCTTCTTTAAAGCGTGTTTTTTTGTCATCTTCATCATAGAAAGTATTTTTTAATGGTATTTTTATTTTCATTTTTTACTTCTTTTTCTCCTTAATTTTTATTTCTTATTTGTTATTTAATAATCATAACCATATTTATTTTTTTGCCATTGTTTATAATCTTCATCATTTTCAATTTCTTTTATTGTGAGAAATTTATTTATTGATGAATCATTTACCCGAACATAATAATCAGAGCTTCTCAAAAGGTCACTTATATAATAACATAATACTTCGGCTACTCTTCTTTCCTCTTGTGTTAATTTAAGAAAAATATTTTCTTCTTCATCATAGTCCCTGTTTATCAGCTGCAAAACAGTGTCTACATACTTTTTATTTTCGTTGTTTTCGTTCATAATTATACTTCCTTTCTTTGTTTTATTTTTCTTTATGTATTTATTATACACTTATTTTTAAAATTTTGCAATATACAATATTTACAAAATTCATTTTTAAAATTTGTGCAACTTGTATGTATTTAACAATAGTAAATGTTTAGAAAAATGATTTTTAAATTACACAATGTAATATTTAAAAACAAGGCGGTTTTTGGTATATTTTATTTTATGGAGGTTTTATCATGAAAAAGTAAAAACCGCCTTGTTTTTTAATTATGAATGTTTTTCTTCCCTCGTTTGATAAAAGCTACTTTCTTCTATTTCTTTTATATCCTTGAAATCATTAGGAGTAAAAGCAGAAAAATTAATAGTTATATCATAATCAATTAAAAATTTATTAAGCAAATAATAAGCTATTTTAAATATCTTTAATTGTTCGGGGGTTAATTTAAGTTTATGTATTATTTCATCATCAATATCATTAATTTTTAAAATAGTATTTATATACTTTGGCTCTGTTTCTTGTTTTTCTCTTTCTTCTTCTGTTGTTGTTTTCGTTGATGTAGTATTAAAATCAACAATTAAATTTTTCTTTTTTAAACTAGTTAAAAAATTATAAATAGCATTATATTCAAGAGTAGATAAGTTTTCCATTGTAATTGTATTATCTAAATATGAAAGTTCACCTATTGGCGTTGTTATATTTGTAGATTCTAAAAGTTTTTTATTTTCTAATATTTTAGATTCTGTTACACCTGTTGTGTTTATTCCTATTGACTGAATTGTAAAATTGTATGAACTCATATTATATAACCTCCTTTTTAATATAAAATTTCTTCACCTTTTTCAACATCATCTGTATAAACTGTTGAAATGTCATTAAACATCATATCGGTTTTAATATCAATATCATTAAATAAATAAGTGTTTTCTTCGATAAGTTTTTTTGCAAAATTAATAATATCTTGATCTGTTATTCTTTCAAGAGGTATTTCCGTTGCTTCACTCACTCTTTCTGATGTAACATGTACTGTTATAGGGCGTACAATAGTAAAACGAATCTGTTTAAATGTTTTTATATTATTTGCATTTTGCATAAATTACTCCTCCTTACTATTTATCATATCTTTTATAGTACAATATTTTATTATTGTTTTAAATAAGTCTTGTTTTTCTGTGATGATTATATTGTCTGTTTTTACTTTATTTTCATATTTTTTAATTTTAGTTACCTCCTTTTTTAATTGTCTGCTAGGTGTATTCATTATTTTTTAATAAAACTTCCTTTCTTGTTTTCCTTACAATATAATAATAACATATTTTATAAATAAAGTCAAGAGTTTTTAAAAATTTTTTTTATTTTTTAGTAGAGTTATAACCCTATGCCGTATAGCCTTAGAGTTATAGTTTTTTATTATATAATAAGGCTAGAGTTATAGTGATATAGCATATGTATTTTTTGTACACAAATAGAACCTTCTAAGGAGCGGACTCCTCCCAAAAGGCATACTTATGCTTATACTATCATATTATAGTATATCACAGTTTAAAGAACTTGTAAATACCGGAATTTTTAACAAAATTAGGATAAAAATTTTGTATATTTTTGTACAAATTGCCTATTGACTTTTTGCTGGGTTTTATGTTATAATGGATTCGGCTTTTTACAATGTAGTGCGGGTTAGCTTATGTTAACTGTAGTTAGCATAGGCTAACTCAACTATCCCCCGAATTTATTATACTATAAAATTAAATTCTAATCAATAGGTAAAATCTCTAATTTTAGGATAACTTTTTATTAAAAATTTGTATAAATTGCTTATTGACAAATATGCTTTAAATGTGGTATAATGGATTCGGTTTTGCCCGGCGGTTTTTGATTATTTAGAAAATTAAAAAAGCCCTTTTACAAGGACTTTTTGTTATTGGTATATCTGCAAGCTTCTTTAATAATTTTCTCTTTGTGGATAAGTAATACAATACTCTACTTTAAAACTTAATCCAGAAGTAGCAATAACTTCCGTGTTTCCTTTTTCACGAAGGTCACAATAAATATAAATATAATCATCGGTTATTTTATTAATTTTTGCTAAAGAGCCCATAATCTCTTCAAATTTTTTAAAAGCTTCTTCGTTTGAAGCTGCTAAAAAAGTAATTTTTTTATTAGTATCTGTTGTAATAATATACTCCTTATTTTTGTTTAACATAGTTAAAAACCTCCTTAAAATTTTACTTGCTTTTGTTTATAATATTATAATATCATATTATAATATAAAAGTCAATACTTTTTTATAAATAAAAGGGCTTTTTATAGCCCTTTTTGTTTATTTAATAGTAAATGATAAGATATTATCATTTACTTCAAATTTTATTTTTTCCTTGCTAAAAAAAGTATTATGCAATTCAAGATATTTTCTTATGTTTTTTGCCGATTGTAATAAACATTGAAAAGTTTTACATATTTTTAAAGTTTCTTGTTTTTGTATCATTATTACGGGCTTATTGTTAGCAATAGCCAATAGAAAAACATCATTGTACAATGATACTATTCCATTGATAAATTTTACTTCAGTTTGTATCATTTTAATATTTATTTCCTTTTCTGTTTTTGTCATGTGAATGACCTCCTTTTTATTTGATAATATCATTATACACTATATTCAAATAAAAGTCAATAGCTTTTTTTAATTTTTTGCAATATATTTATTTCCAAAAATTCATTTTTAAAAATCCATCAATATTTATAGTTTTAAAAATTCATTTTTAAAAACTTACAATATATATAAATTCAAAAATTCATTTTTAAAATATGTATGTTTTAAAAAATTTATTTTTAAATTTATGTTTGTTTATTTATTTATTTATTTATTTTTAGGCTAAAAAATTTTTTAAAAAATTTTAAAAAACTACTTGACAAAATGCTGATCAATATGTTATAATTAGATTTGGTCTGTTTTGGCGGTTTTTGGGCAAAAATAAAAAAGCCTTGAATTGAATCAAGGCAGTTAAAAAATCCGTAAAGTAGGGGTGTGGAGTAGGTCGCAAGCTCTCGGCGTTTTACTTGAGCTTGCCTTAAAGTTTATTACTTTAAGTATGTTACAATTGCTTTATTTATAAGGTCGGCAGCTTCGGCGGATGCAGAAGTACCTTCATTATTAAAGCCTTCAACCGCAGCACTTAAAAGACTTTTAGTATTTATAAAATTAAATACTAATTGAAGTGCGGCTTGTTCATTCATATTTAACATAGACCTTTTTTCACCTCTTCTATTTTTTCTTAAAGTTATTATACCAAAAAATTTTTTGAAAATCAAAAAATTAAAAATTCTTTTAGAATTATTTTTTATTTATACTATTGATATATAATAAAGGGCTTTAATATAAGCCCTTTATTCTTAAGTGTTAGCAAGTATTTTTTGATACTTGTTAAACAATTTATTTAAATATTTAAAGTATTTTTTGCGGCTTCTACCTTCCGCAACTTTACTTTTATAACTTGCATAATAATATTGATCATACAAGTATAATATTTTTTTCATTTCTTTTTTAGTTAAAATTCTGTTTAACTTATTTAACATATTAAAGCACCTCCTGTATATAGTAACTATTCGTATCCCTATTGTAGTGATACAATGTAACTTTTATTTCAAGGTTTTTAGCTGCGTTTAATACAGCTATTAAAGCAACGGTTAAACCAGTAACATAGATATTTACTGCCTTAACGTTAAGGCTTGCAAGTTTTGCACTTGCTTCAGCTTCAAGCCCTTTTACATCTAAAGGGTCAAGCGTATTATTAAATATACTACCCTTTACACATTCAGGCATTGCATGCCTTGCTTCACACAATGCAAGACTTATTGTATTGTTATCAAATTTTTCCATAATTACGACCTCCTTAAAGTCTTTTTATTTACATTTATAATTATACCATAGAGTTATAAAAAAATCAATAATTTTATATAACTTTTTTAAATTTTTGTACCCGTGTTTATATAAACGCCTTACAGAGTTACAAGGTCTTCGCCTTACATGTGGGCTTTTTGTAAATGCGTTACGTGAAGGAAGTTAGCCCTAACTAACTTTTTATATGTACATATGAACACTTATTCATATGAATACTTATTCATATGTACAATTAAACATATGAATAAGTACAAATTTAATACTTATTCATGATAAAAAATACTATAAATAGTAAAATTTACCATTAAAAATAAAAAGAGGGTTTTACCCCTCTTTTATGGATATTGACAATTTTCCGCCAATATCCAAAATGTTTAATAAGTCCCTACAAATATTCAACGTATTTGTAGGGAAGTCGGTACTATATAAATGGCAAAACCCTTTTTTAGGGTTTTGATAAAAAATGCTCCACTTCCCCTCTCCATGGTGGGCGTATATCCTATATACGTTCCTTTCGGAGATTGGTGCTACAATTAAGTACTTGATTGTATCATTCAACAATAATTCAGGTACTTGGAAACCCCTTTTTATTTCCACTTTTTTCATTATAAACACCTCCTTATATTTTCATATTCTGAAGGTATGCACTCAATACATACACTCCAAACATACTTATTTACCCTAGTTGCAGAAGCTAAAGCCGTATCAGGGAACATATTGTCAATAATTGACAATATGTGCTCTGCCCTTAATAAATTACCAGTTGTAAATTTAATTTGCTTCATAATAAAAACCTCCCTGCCCTTTACAAGGGCTTTTTTTATTTTCACTTATTATTATAGCAATTTAAAAAAAAAAGTCAATATATATATAACAAAAAATTCACACAAATAATTACATTTTTTTAGTCCTGTTTTTGTGCAATTTTACGTTGGGGATGGTTTGACCCAATGGATGATTAAAAAATCAATATATGATATACGGGGGAGGCATTTTTAGGATAAAAAAATCAAAAATTGATAAAAGGATACTATCACATCACAACTCTCTCCAAAACTTTTTTATATTTAAAAAGCGACTAGACTTCTCTCTCTTTTTAGATAACGACAACTAATCAAAAGACAAAAGAGCAGTTATCAAAAACCGCTCTTTCTTTAATCATCTCCATATTCAACAGGTAAATATTTAACTTTTATCCAATCTTTATCCCCTACTAAAAACTTATAAGCTTGTACTCGTCCTAATTGTTCTTTAATTCCTTTAAACATAAATCTATAATATTCTATTAAACTTTCTTTTACATAAGGTAAATCATAATTTAATCTTACCATATAAAGTTTTTGTTTTATACCATTTATATCTATAAAATAACTAATATTTAAAATTGTATATCCTGCGGTTTCTAGTTCTATCTTAACTCTATTTTCATTGATTGGTTCAGTGTTCACAAAACCGCCTTTATAATTCCTCCACCCACGAACCGCAGCATATTTATCCCATTCTAACTCTAGCGCTAAAATCACTGAAGCTTCTTTATTTAATTCTATCATTATTCTCTCTTTCTTCCTTATACCACTCATAACTATATATAATGTTATTAACTATACGAGCTTTTTCTTCCTCTGAATAATCTCCATATAAATATTTTAAATAATCTTCATAAATAAGGTAAATAAATCTCATATATGGCATATATTCAAAGACATCTTTTAATTCTGTAATAATTTCTTCCATTATAAATTATTCCTCTTCTATTTGATTAACTCGTTTTGCTAAATCTTTATCATAAACCGCAATTCCATGCTCTTGTAACATTAATGCGGAACTATGGTCTACTAAAAATTTTACTTCACCATGCGGATAGTGCATCTGCAACCATTTAAAAATAGGCTGAAAAATCTCATATATATTACCATATCTTTTATAATCTATATCTTCTCTAAAATCCTTACATTCTTGTTTCTTTTCTTCTTCTAAAGATTGACTTTCAAGGCTTTCAAACTCTTCTCTTTTTCTGCATACCTCTTTATGGATGCAACTATTACAAAATATCATATTAAATATATTATTTCCACTCAACGCGGTTTCCCCCTTAATATTCCTCAGCTAGCTCATCCGTCACATCGGCAACCAGCGTATTATATTCATCTATAAGCCTGCTTGCTTCTTCTATTTCTTTTGTTGCTATTGGTAAATCTTTATCTTCATAATAATCAATAAGATTACTAACTTCTCTTCTAAACCGCATTATCTGAATATGTAATGCAGTAAACCCCTCTAATTGGCTATACATCATAAATGTTTCATTGTATATGCAATAAATTAAAAGTTTTAAATCTTCTATTTCTTTTATTTCAGGTAATATTTCTTCTTTCTTTAAAAATAACATAATATTATTTCTCCTCTTCATATTTTTCAATTAATTCATTATATTTATCTATGCTTTTTTCTACATTTATTACTGTTTCTTTATCTAATGAAGAAGTATAATCCTTTCCTTGTTCTCTCCAATAGCTTATTAAATCTTCGAGTCTTCTCATAAACCGCTTCATCTTAAATCTTAACGCAGAAAATTCTTTTTCAGTTGAACTACTAACAAACTGTAATTTAGCAGACATAGTCCTAAATAAAATATACACATCTTCCATTTCCTGCATTTCTGGCATTAATTCATTTTTATCTATTGTTTTCATATTATATTATTTTTCCTCAACTAATTTATTATATCTATTTATATATCCTGCTGCTTCTATCTGCATTTTTTCTAAAGTATCTTTAATAATTGTTTTATAGGTAGAATAAGTTTCCCAATGTTCTCTTAATTCCTTTTCTAATCTTTTCATTTCTAGTTGCGGTTTTGAGAAAATTTTTTCTGGATTAGCAGCATAATATTCAAGTTCACACATCATAAAATCATATATTATATACAAATCATTAACATTATTTATTTCATGTATTATATTTATATCAACTTTTTTCATATCGTGGTTTACCTCTTTTCTTTTTCTATTGTTATTATAACAAAAATTTTTATATTTTTCAATAAAGAACTTTAAACCAGTTTGACATCACAAAAAATTTTTGGTATAATATAAATAACTTAGATAAAGAAGATAGAAAGGAGGGAAATCTAAATATGCTTGATTATTCTATAAAAAGTGCGGAAGAGCGTTCTAAACTAGTAGAAAAAATTATAAGCCAGACTCCGCCAGAAAAATTAACTCAAAAATAGTTAAATATTTTAAGTGATTATATTATTCAAGCTATGACAAAAGAAGAAAAAAAGGAAAAAAGAATCTTAACTAATAATAGATTAGTAACTATTAATAAAAGAGAAATTTCTTATGAAGGTTTGTCTAGCAAGCTTGAGAATGGCGAAGATGGTGTTTATAATATGATGGCGGCGGACGATAAATCTATTTTATTTACACCTAAAATTTCAATTACTGAAAAAGATATTAAAGATATTCCTCCTCTTAAAACATTAATAGATGCAATTAAATCAGTTGAAGAAATGGAAAAAAAAGCAACAGGGAAAAATAAATATTTATTAAAAAAACAATTAATACAAATGCGGAGAGACCAATATACAATAAAAACCGCCTATAAAAAACCAATATATAGCACAACAACCATAAAATCTAATTTAAAGACTGATTTTAATGAACATATTACTATTGATGAAAATGGGGCGGTTTCTAGTGATGGTATGCCTTCTTTTTTTAATCCTAAACATATTTCTATATTATTACAAAACTATTCTTTATTAAAAGAGAATAGTGAAGATAAAATAATTAATGATTTATTTTGTATAATAGATGAATTAGATAATTTAATAAAAACCGCCTTGGTGGATTATCCTATTTATTAGGATTTAATACAATTAAAAATATCAGGTAGACAAAATTTAGAAATACAACAAATATTAAAAGATAAATATAATATATCTTATACTATTGAATGGCTCTCTTGTTTATGGCGAAATAAGATACCTAAATTAATTGCGGAAAAAGCACAAGAAGAATATTTAATATGGTATTATACTAATAAAGAAAAGGGCAAATGGAAAAGATGCTCTTGCTGCGGTGAAATCAAATTAGCTCATTCTTTTTTCTTTTCTAAGAATAGTGGAAGTAAAGATGGATTTTATAGTATATGTAAAAAATGTAGAAATAAAAAGAAAAAATAATTGGTCATTTTTGTTTAAAAGTATTAAAGTTTGTTTTTTATAATAAAAAGGAAGTGAAAAAGTAATGAAAGAAGAACTCTATCTCTGTGAAAAATGTCATAGAGAGCTTGCAGACAAACATTACTATAAATGTAGAGATGGTACTAGAACAAAGCTTTGTAAGAAATGTTTAACGATGCATGTTAATCCTTTTGAGCCAAAAACTTTCGTTTGGATATTAAAAGATATGGATATTCCTTATATAGAAGGTGAATGGAATATCACTAGAGATAAAGATTATGCCAAAAACCCTCTTAAAATGACAGGAGGAACGGTTTTTGGTAAATACCTTGCAAAAATGAAACTTCAACAATAGAATAAGTATAGTTTTGAAGATTCTGAAAAATTACAAAAAGATTTTCTTGCTAGAAATAATTTATTAATAGAAGATGAAGAATCCGCAAAAGAAAAAGAGCAATATTTAAAAGAACAATTAAATAAAGGTGAAATTAGTGAAGCTCAATATATGACTCTAGTTCAAACTAATTTACAACAGCCCCAACAACCTGTATAGTCTGACCCAGCTTTACTTGTTACAGGCGGCGGAGATAATCCTTATACAGATAATGCTTTTATGGATGCAGAACAATTTGATTTGTCTAATGAGCTTACTGAGGAAGATAAAAAATATTTATTTATGAAGTGGGGAAGAGAATTTAGACCTAATGAATGGATAGAGTTAGAAAGATTATATAATGAAATGATTAATTCTTTTGATATACAAGATGCGGATACTCAACAATCTCTTATTTTAATAAATAAAGCTTATTTAAAAATGAATCAAGCATTAAATATGGGAGATATAGATGGATTCCAAAAATTAGCAAAGATATATGAATCCTTGCGCAAGTCGTGTAAGTTCACCGCTGCCCAGAATAAGGATAAAGACGGCAATGCAATAGATTCTGTAGGTGAAATAGTTGCAATTTGTGAAAGAGAGGGGTTCATTCCTCGCTATTGTACAGATATTCCGCAGGATAAAGTAGATGCTACATTAAAAGATATGAATCAATATCTTTATACTCTTGTTACTGAAGATTTAGGTTTTGGACAACAAATAGAGAATGCGTTAAAGAAAATACAAATTCAGAATGAAATAGAGAAACAAGAAGATGCTGTTCCTTTAAAAGATGAAGATTTTGAAGAATATTATAATGATATAGAATCTCAGATAGAGCAAGACAATCTTATCTATGAGGAGGAATGATTTATGGCATTAAAAGATTTAATTCAATTATCTTTGTCTAAAAACAAAAAAATAGGTATATCAGAAGAAAGATTAAAGAAAATTTTACCTGCTTTAAGACAATATGTTTCTTTTTGGCGGGAATACCCAGATATATTTGTTGATTTTTTAGTAGGCAGTAACCCAGAAAATTTCCATTTGTAGTTCTAGCAAAGGATCAAAGAAGGTCCCTATATTATGTAAATAGTATAGAAAAGGTACTTAATTGCTGGGAAATCCTAAAGTCAAATTGCCACAATATTTATTTATTTCTCAATAAATATGAAGGTGCGAAAGCAGAAACAAGAATTTGAATGAAATATGGAGTAATCCTAAGTTTTACTAATGGATAATCAGCAGCTTAGAAAAGGAGAAAAATAATATGAGTAAACCTGTAACATTAACAGATTTTAAAGAAAGAATCAAGCAAAGGTTTCCAGAAGAAAAATTTAACATTATAGAATATACAACTTTAGGTAAGCCTTGTAAAATTCAATGTTGTCAATGTAAAGAAATAATAGATATATCTAAAGCTTCTAATTTTTTTGCAAAAAGTAAAGTTTATGGTTGTAAAAATTGTTATGGCTTATGGAGAGAAAGAGAAAGAAAATTAAATGAAATAAAGGCACTTTATAATATAGTATCAACAGAATTAATAGGAACTCACACATACTATATAATAGAATGTAAAAAATGTGGTCATGTTAGAAAATCTACTTTAACTAATATTTATAATCATTTGAAATGTGGATGTGAGACCAACACAATAAGGAATCGTACAAAAGAAGAATTTTTAAATGAAGTAAATAAAAATTGTATAGAAGGCTCTTATGAACTCATTGGAGAGTATATTAATCAAACTACAAAAGTTCTTTTAAAACACTCTTGTGGTTTTATTTGGAATGCACGACCTGCTGATGTTATAAAGGGAAAAAGTTTTTGTCCAAGATGTGGCTCTTATGAAAGTAAAGGAGTAAAATAGATTTGTAAAATATTAGAAGATAATAATATTCCTTATGAAAGAGAAGTTAGATTAAATAATTCTTTACAGCGATTTGATTTTTATTTTAGTAATGGTGACTACCCTAAAGCTATTGAATATAATGGTAAACAGCATTATGAAGAAGTTCCTCATTTTAGCGGTTCTCTTGTAATTTAGAAAGAAAGAGATAATCGAAAAAGACAATATTGTAAAGATAATAATATAGATTTATTAGAAATTCCATATTATTTATCTAAAGAAGAAATAGAAATACAGGTTTTAAATTTTCTAAGTTCAACGACTATCCCATAAGGGAGTACACTACAAGTAATTGGTAGTGGAAATGGTACCCTTCTTTTAAAAAGAGAAGAAGATATAGTCTACTCTCATACGAAAGTATGAGCAACTATTATAGTTGGTATAACTAGTAGCGTAGTTATATAAATACAAGGTTTTTTAAGAGCAGCAATGCGACATAAATATTCTTAGAACACATTTCCTAGAGGTTATTCTAAATCTTTTTTAGCGGTTTTAATACTTATGTTAAGAGCTATTTTATTTCCTAACTCAAAGCTATTTGTTACTACTGGAGGTAAAGAACAAGCATCTAGTATAACAAAGTCTAAAGTAGAAGAATTATGTAAATTAATACCCGGACTTACTAGGGAAATAGATTGGAGACCGGGACATACCCGCTCCGCAAAAGATATGGTAACTTAGGAATTTAAAAATGGTAGTACTCTTGATATAGTTGCAGCAAGACAAAGTGCCAGAGGACAAAGAAGAACAGGCGGTTTGATGGAAGAGGTTATTCTTATTGATGAAGCTGCATTAAATGAAGTTATATTACCTTTAATGAATATTAATAGGCGTTTACCAGATGGTTCTTATGATGAGAATGAAGTTACAAACAAAAGCCAGATATACGTTACAACAGCTGGGTGGAAAAACTCCTTTGCCTAGGATAAACTGATGACTCTTTTAATGCAACAAATTATTGAACCAGAGAAGGCAATAGTATTAGGCGGAACATATAAAATTCCTGTTATGGAGGAGTTATTAAGCAAAAACTTTATTCGAGATTTAAAGATGGATGGAACATATAATGAAAATGCTTTTGATAGAGAATATAAATCAAAGTGGAGCGGAGATGCGGAAAACGCCTTTTTCTCCTCAGACCAGTTTGATAAACATAGAGTGCTTCAACAGCCAGAGTATGAGTAGAGCGGTAGGAGTAATAAATCAGCCTATTATGTAATAGGCGTGGATGTTGGTAGAGTAAAATGTACAACAGAAGCAGTTGTGATAAAGGTAACTCCTCAAGTTCAAGGTTCAGCATTAAAGACTATTGTTAATATATATAGTTATGAAGCTGAGCATTTTGAAGAACAAGCTATTAATTTAAAGAAGTTATATTATAAATAGAAGGCGAGAACGCTGGCTGTAGATGGTAATGGGCTGGGTATTGGTCTCATAGACTTCCTTACACGCCCTCAAATCGACCCTGAAACAGGTGAAACTCTGCCTGCTTTTGGCGTAAATGGAGGTACCAATGAGGAATCTTTAACTTTATATAAAAAAATAAAAGGTCCAGAGGTAGAAAATGATGCTATATATATCATAAAAGCTAACCCCGGAATAAATACAGAAGCTTATTCCTATGTACAAACTCAAATGTTAAGTGGAAAAATTAAATTTTTAATAGATGAACGTACTGCAAAATTAAAACTTATGTCTAAAAAATTAGGACAAGAAATGACCCCTGATAAAAGGGCAGAATATCTTAAACCATTTACTTTAACAACTATTTTAAGAGAAGAACTACTTAATTTAGTAGAAGAAAATGAGGGAGCAAATATTGTTCTTAAACAAGTAACAAGGTCAATTAAAAAAGATAAATTTAGTGCTTTTACTTATGGTTTATATTATATAAAACAAATAGAAGATAAAAGAAAAAAGAAAAGTAGTAGAGATTTATCAAAAATGTTATTTTTTGGTTAAAATAGTTAAAGGAAAATTTAAAATTTTTTAATATATTATGAGAGAACATAAAATAGGAAATTTTATAAGAGAAGGTGAGTAATAGAATGAGGGCATCAAGAGGAGAAATAAAAATAGAAGATATTTTAAATATGGCTGATTTAAATTTTAAAGAAGAGTATAGCTTTCCAGATTTATTAAGTGCAAATGGGCGCCCTCTTCGATAACTGTTTTGATTTTGCGGTTTTTGATGATGAGGATAACTTAGATTTTTTAATTGAATATCAAGGATGTCAACATTAGATAGCTAAAGATAAATTTGGCGGACTTTCTGGTCTCCGCAAGCAGCAGTTTTATGATTTATTAAAAAGAGAATAGTGTATGAAACATAACATCACTCTTGTTATTATTCCCTATTGGGATGAAGCAAGAATAACTTATGATTATATAATGAAAGCAGCAGGATATTAAAAAGAAAGGTGGTGTCTAATCTGATTAAAAAGAAAAGAACAACAGATTTATCTATATAGAACGATAATGAAAAATATAATGAAGAATATAGACCTGCCTCTTTAGATTTCTCAAAAATAAGAGTTGGATTAAAAACTCTTGAAGATGCAACTATATCTGTTAATTCTTATAAAAAAATAGCCCCCCAATTAGGAGATAAAGAAAATGTCCTTAGAGCTATAAACAAAGGTGATATAGCAACATTAAGGAAAATTTCAGATTTTTTTTATAAGACAAGTGGTATATATGCTAGATTGTGTAAGTATATGGCTTATTTATATAGATACGATTGGATGATTACACCTTATGTAAATTCTAAAACTATAAGTGATGAGAAAATTGTTGAAGGTTTTAATAAAGCTTTAATGTATTTAGATAATTTTCAAGTTAAGCAATTTTTTGGTGATGTTGCACTTAAAGTTGTTAAATATGGCTGTTATTATGGCTATTGTATCCCTCAAGCCGATAGAATGATAGTACAAGAGCTACCTGTAGCTTATTGTAGGTCTAGGTTTGAGGTAAATGGGCAACCCGCTATAGAGTTTAATTTAAAATTTTTTGATGATTATTATTCAGATGCTAATCAAAGAATTAGAGTATTAAATTTATTCCCAAAAGAGTTTAGAAAAGCATATTTGTTATTTAAAGAAGGTAAGTTAAAACCAGATTTTAATGGAGATTCAAATGGTTGGTATCTATTGGATATTAATAGTGCAATAAAATTTGATTTAAATGGGGATGAATATCCACCTTTTATATCTGTTATTCCAGCTATTATTGACTTAGATGAAGCTCAAGGACTGGATAGAAAAAAAATGCAACAACAGTTGTTAAAGATAATAATTCAGAAAATGCCAATAGACAAAAATGGTGATTTGGTATTTGATGTAGATGAGGCTCAGCAGTTACATAATAATGCGGTTAGAATGTTAGGAAAAGCAATAGGTATTGATGTTTTAACTACATTTGCGGATGTTGATGTTGCGGATATGGCGGATAATAACACCACAACCTCCAAAGATGAGCTTGAAAAGGTAGAGCGTGCGGTTTATAATGCTGCGGGCGTATCTCAAATGCAATTCAACACGGATGGTAATATAGCTCTTGAAAAATCTATATTAAATGATGAAGCTTCAATGTATAATCTTTTAACGCAGTTTGAGGTATTTTTAAATCGTTTATTAAAACCTTTTAATAAATCACCTAAGAAAATACTTTATAAAGCACAATTATTAACTACAACAATTTATAATTATAAAGAATTATCTAAGTTGTATAAAGAGCAAACTCAATTAGGTTATTCTAAATTATTACCACAGATAGCTCTTGGACATTCTCAAAGTTCTATATTAGCAACCGCTTATTTTGAGAATGATGTGCTTGATTTAGTTAATGTATTTATACCACCTCTTACCTCTAACACAATGAACGCTGAATCATTACAGCAAATAACAGGTAACGAGGGGGCAGGACGCCCAAAATTAGATGATGACAAAAAAACAGAAAAAACTATTAAAAATGAAGAAAGTTTATCTTAAAAATTTTGGGCAAGTCTGATAAAAAGATATTAAATGAAAATAATTTATAATAGATAATAAGGAGAGATAGTATGCACCAATCTGTTGCAACAATTGATTCTCCAGAATTTATTAATCTTCAACCTCTTGATATTAATCCTTTAATGTCAAGTTGCCAGATAAAAGTTCTTTATACAGGGCAAAACCGCAATGGTAGCTATATAACAAAAGAAGTAGCTATAGAAATGTCTAAAACGTTACGAGGAGCTCCTATTGTAGGTTAGTATAAAGAAGATAATGAGGATTTTAGAGACCACGGTGAAAAAATTACTATAGATGGGGATGGAGTTCATTTTTCATCTTTAACAAAGCCTTATGGTTTTGTATCACCAGACGCAAAAGTATGGTTTCAAAAATTTGAAGATACAGATGATTTTGGAAATGTTATTGAAAGAGAATATTTAATGACTACTGGATTTTTATGGACTGGTCAATATCCAGAAGCTCAGATAGTAATAGATGAGGGTAGACCCCAATCTATGGAATTAGATGAAAAAACTTTACAAGGTGAATCTGGTTATGATAGTAAAAAACAAATGAGCTTTTTTATTATCAATGACGCAATTTTTTCTAAACTATGTATACTTGGTGAAGATATAGAGCCTTGTTTTGAGGGTAGTAATATAACTAATACTTCAAATTATAGTTTAGAAGATTTTAATAAAACTTTATATAGTATGATACAAGATTTAAAATTTGTATTAAAAGAAGGAGGACAGACAGAAATGCCAGACAATACAATGGATAATGAAATTGTAGAAACTTCTTTTATAGCGGAAGAGAGTACAAGTAGTACAGAAAATATAATAAAAGATGAACAAGCATCAATAGAGGAAACTACTTCCTCTTTTGAGAAGAAGGAAGAAAAAGAAGAGGCAGAGGAAACTGCTACTGAAAGCACTGAAAAAGAAGATAAAGATAAAGAAAAATACACTCTTATGGAACAAGAATTAAATGATATAAAGGTTCAGTATGCAGAGCTTGAAACAAAATATAATGAATTATTAGCTTTTAAAGCAAATATTGAGGACAAGCAGAAAGATGAAATGATTTCTAGATTTTATATGCTTTCTGATGAGGATAAAAAAGAAGTGATAGAAAACAAAGCTAATTATTCTCTTGAAGATATTGAAGCTAAACTTTCTGTTATTTGTTTTAGAAAAAAGATTAATTTTAATTTAGATAATGAAGATACTACAGCTACTGAAGATACAGAGGATTCAATCACAACGTTTTCTTTAAATGACACGGTTACTGAGGAAGTTCCAGCTTGGGTCGCTGCAGTAATGAAGAATAGAATGGAGGAAGATTAAAAATGGCACAGATAAACAGAATCGGATTCGGTCAGGTGGAGCCTAACCACCTTAGTGCTCAAAAGAACGGCAAGATTTATGCTCAGCTCTCTCTTGATGAGTCTATTGAGATTCTTGAAAATGGTCAGTTTATGTTCTATGATTATGCAGCAGGCAAAGTTGCTAAGACCTCTGAGAATCTTACAGAGCCTTTTCTTGTATTTAATGAAGTTAAGGTTTATGATGAGAGAGATAGTTACAAAGATTTTGCATTAAAGAAAACAGATTTTATGGGTGGTGTTATTACCCCTAGACTTTTTAAGACAGACGTTGGTGATATTTTCACAACTAACTGCTTTAAGAAGGCTGCAACAGATAAAAATGGTAAAACTGAGGTTGAGGATGACCTTACTGTAGGCTCTAAGCTTGTTGTAAATAATAATGGTTATCTTGAAAAGAAGGATGCACCAGAAGAGGGTAAAATGGTTTGGCAGGTAGTAAAAGTTTACACAATGCCAGATGGACAGCCCGGTGTTAAAATACAAAGAATAGCTTAATAAAAGGAGGTAAAAGAAAAATGAGTTTAGAAAGAACAGAATTAATAAAGTTAGCTAAGACTGTAGCTAATGCTAATCCTACCTCCAAAATAGCTTATTCTTTTGGTAAGGAAAATTTTAGCTACTCTGAATTAAATGAAACTCTTAGAAAAGAGCTTAATGACATAGCTGGTACTTATGCTCTTTATAGAGAAAATAAGAACACTCTTTTTGCTCTTATTGAAGAGGTTATTACAGATGTTCTGCCTAGGAGAGTCCTTGAGCAGTATGGACAGTTTGCTGAGATTAAGACTTATGCGCAGGGTGACAAGGCAATATTTAAGCAGAAGATTTCTGAAGCTTCTCGTAGAAGAGCTAAGCAGTTTATAACAAAAGTTGGACTTGCGGGTCGTTATGAAGTATTCAAGCTTGATGGTAAAAGCTTTGAAGTTCCTACAACCGCTTATGGTGGAGCCGCTCAGATAAGCTTTGAAGAGTTCCTTGATGGTAGAGTTGATTTTGCAGACCTTATTGATATAGTAATGGAAGGTCTTGATGAGGCAATTTACCGTGAGATTGCTAAGGCTCTTGAGGGCGCTGTAGCTAATCTTCAAGATGCAAATGTACATTCTGAGAATGTATTTAATGAAGGTGAAATGGATAAGCTTATTGCAGTAGCAGATTCATATGGTCAGTCTACAATTTATTGTACTTTTGAGTTTGCTGCGGAGATGGTGCCTTCAACTGGTTGGATTTCTAATGAAATGAAGAATCAGATGTGGGAGAATGGTTATCTTGGTAATTATAAAGGACATAGAGTAATTATACTTCCTCAGTCATTTGAAGATGAAACCAATAAAGTTAAGGTTATTAATCCTTCTTATGCTTATATTATACCTACAGGTGCTAATGAAAAGCCTGTTAAAGTAGCTTTTGAGGGTGAAACCGCAGTAAAAGAGTCTGAAAATGATGATTGGTCAAGAGAAATTCAGGTATACAAGAAGATTGGTGTTGCAGCTATTATAACAAACAATATTTGTGTATATCAGATTACAAGCCTTAAAAAAGGTGACGAGGATTAATATTTAAATAAAGTTATAAAGGGGCGGTTGCCCGCCCCTTTTATATATAGGAGATAAAAGGAGATAAAATAAACAATGTTAGATAATAATACTATTATAAAAGTAAAAAATAGAAGTAATGGTTCTGTAGGTTATACAATTCCAGATTTAAATAACTTACATAGAAATTTCCAAAATCAAGAGGAAAAAGAAATAAGTTTTGAAGAGATTAAAAAATTATCATATATTCCGGGTGGAATGTTTATTCTAAAAAATTATTTAGTAATGGATAATCCACAAGCAATAAAAGAAATTCTTGGAACTGTAGAACCAGAATATAATTATTCAGAACAACAAATAAAAGAATTGCTTCTTAATGGTACATTAGACCAATTTTTAGATACTCTTGATTTTGCACCAGAAGGTGTAATTGAATTAATTAAGAATTATGCGGTTGAGCTTAAACTTAATGATATTTCTAAAAGAGAAGCTATTTTTGATAAAACTGGTTTTAATGTTACTAAGGCTATTGAAGCAAATAAAGCAAGCGCAGAAGATGAAACACAGAATGAAACTAATTCTAAGGTGCGGAGGGCACAGCCTTACACGTCCACAGAGAGTGAAGAACAACCAAAAGTAATCCGCAGAGCAAAACCAGTTTCTGAGGATAAATAATATGGAGGTGTAGAGATGACACCTTTTACAGATATATATAATTTATTTTTATCAAAAATAACGGATGATATGTATATGGAACTTACTAAAAGTGATACAGAAGCTATGCTTACTGAATTATTGATGAGTTCAATGCACTTTTTTGAATTTCCTAGACAAGATATTTATAATTATGATTTAGCTTTAAATCAGTTTAATATAGATTTAACAACAGAAGAAAAAAATATTTTAGCTACTTATATGATAGTTACTTGGCTAGACCAACAGTTAGCAAGCATAGAAAATGTGCGGATGAAGTATTCAGGTGCTGACTAGAAATTCACCAGCCAAGCTAATCATCTCTCCAAGGTGCTTCAACTCAAGAAAGACTAGGAAAGGACGGGTTTCCATTTACAAAGATTGTACAAGCGCAGAGCGCAAGATGACAAAGGCATTATGCGCTCAACATTTGATACAATAATGGAAACACTGCCTAATTGGAAGAAAAACAATGCTTATTAAATATAAATCAAGAGAAGAAATAGACAATGAAGTAGTTGTTATAAACTTAAAAAGATTATTAAATCAAACATATAAACTTTTACCAAGCAGAGAAGAAGGTAACGATTGGAAAAAACCGCTTGAAACTATTATTGAAGAGTTTGTAGGAATGAATAGATTAAGTCTGGAGCATGAGGTAATTATCTTTTCATTAATTTGTAAATTGGAAGGATTGTATTCATTAGACCATAAAGAAGATTTTTTCTTATATAGAAGAACAATCTTTGATTGCATTGGGATAATAAATACTCTAATTCAATTATGGACGCCTTAAATCATTTAAATACCCGCCTTAATTATTATGGCGGTAACCAAGAGAAAAGAATGACAGAAGATAAATTACGCAGTCTAAAGAAAGCTCTATTATATTCCTATCAATCTCAAACTATTGAATTAAATGATGGTAGACAATTTAGATGTTTGATAAATCCAGATAAAAATAAACCAGATTATGATGACAAAATCTTATCTATTCCATAGAAAGATATTTGTTTAAATGAAGTGCCAAATCCGCAAGATAAAAAAAGTGAAGGATTACAAGAGATTGGGCTTAAATCTGGTGATACTTTCTTCTGGAATAGTACTAATACTCACTGGATAGTTTATTTACAAAAGCTAGAAGAAAAAGCCTATTTCAGAGCGGAGATTAGAAAATGTAAAGCAGAATTGGAGATAAATGGTAAAAAATATTGGGTTTATTTAAGAGGTCCAGTAGAAACTAAAATACCTTGGAATCAAAAATTAGGTATTTTATGGAATAGTATCAATTATTCAGAGGTTATGTATATAACAAAAGATGAGAACACTTTAGATTATTTTCATAGATTTACAAAAGTAAAGATTGATAATAATATGTGGGAAGTACAGGTAGTTGATCCTTACTTTTCAGAGGGAATAATTGAGGTTTGTCTAAAAGAGGAATATAACAATAGTATAGAGGAAATGGAAAATGAAATGCAAAAACAAATTGCGCCAGAAGTGCCTGCGGAAGGTGAAGTCTGGATAGATGTTCCAGCATCCATCAAACCGCTTGAAACAATAGAATGTAATATTGTTAATGCGGAAGGTGGTACTTGGGAACTCCAAAAAACTAAGATTGTTAAACCTCTTGAACAAAATGACAAAACTATTACTATTCAAATTTTAACAAGTAGACAGAATATTTTTACTTTAAGCTATAAAAAAGATGATAAAATACTTGTAACTAGGGAAATTGCAATACAACCGTTTTAATAGGAGATAAAAGGATTTATGAAAAGAGATTTAGTTAAGGAATTACATTCTTCATTCCTCTCTTGTGGTAAAGACTATGGAACAATAATTCGTAAGTTATTTATAGAAAGTGGAAATTTAAGCGAAGAATTAAAACGCTTGCTTGTTATAAATACAAAAGATTGTTTAGATAATAAAACCAGTCAGGTTTATAATAATAAATTAAAAGATATGAATCTTTCTCGATTAAAAAAAGATGGCTATATAAAACTTGAACCAAAATTAGATTTTTTTGAGCATGAAGAAATAAAATCTTGTATTATGATTTCTTCTGATAGCTATACTGCTAATGCGACTAATCCAGAATTTAGAGATTGTATAGTTAATTTTGATGTTATATGTCATACAGATTATTGGGATTTAGGTGATTATCGTCTTAGACCTATTATGATATGTGGTTATATAGATGGTATATTAAATAAAACTAGATTATCTGGAATTGGATTGTTTCAATTTTTAGGCTGTAATGAATTAGTTTTGAATGAAGATTGGGCTGGGTATAGCATATTCTTTTCAGCTATTCATGGTTCAGACGACCTTATTCCACCTGCACCTTTACAGTAAAAATATGAAGAAAATAGATACTTCAATATTAAATACTGGTTCTAATGTGAATTGTGCGGGAATTGGTGTAATGTTACATCAACCTAGCATAAAGGAGATTGCGGAGTTAGGTGGAGAGAATAATTTTTTCTTAGGATGTTCTATACTTTTGTTTGCAAAAGATACATTACAATCTTTAAGTAATAATAGTATGGGCGAATTAGATTTAAGCCTATTAAATGATTTTGATATAATAATGACAATACTAAAACAAAAAGATGCTTTAAAACAATCTAAGGTGTTAAGTATGATGACTATTTTTGTATTAATTTTTCCGCAATAGGAGATATATGTACAAAATGATAGTATAATATTAATTGATAAACAAGATAAAGAAAAAATATACTCTATAGATAGAGATAATTTTGATGAGCTACGTTCTATACTTATTGAAATTTTTTGTTTAACTAAAAGAGCAAATAAAGAAGATGAGTATAATCCCGCAGGAGAAACTTCAAGAAAAATGGTAGAAAGATTGAAAAAACGCCATGCTGAACTTGAAAGAATAAAAAGAGCTCAATCTCCTAATCAAGATATTGGGGTTTTTAATAAATATATTTCTATTCTTTCTGTTGGATTAAAAAAAGATAAGAATGATTTAGCTAATTACACTATTTATCAATTATTTGATGAGTTTCAGCGGTTTATCTTAAAAGAAGAATATGATACTTATTTAAGAGTAAAACTTGCTGGCGGAAAAATGGAAAATGAAAAAGAAATTGAAAATTGGATGAAAGATATTCAATTCGGTTTTTAAAAATAAAGGAGGAAAATCTATATGCGTTTTGGTATTAGAGAAACACTTGATGTTACATTTAGAGCCATAAGTGAACAAAAGATAGGCAATGTAACATATAAGCCAAACCAACCAGTTTTTGTTATAGATTCTGCTAAGACCTCTACTATTGAAGGAGCTGCTACTACAGTTTATGCAACTGGAGGAAGAGGAAATGCGCAACTTATTGCTTGGGATAGTATTTAAACCGGCTCAAGAATACTGGTAACAGTATAAAGAAAAACTCCGTGAATTGCTGGGAACTCTTTGACTTTTTATAAAAATTATGCTATTTTAAAAGAAAAAGGAGATTTTTTATGAAAACAAAAGACAATCAGCAGCCAAGCCTTTGTTTTAAAGAATTAAAAGAAGATTCAGATTATTTAATATAGAATGATGGAAGATTATTTAGTAAAAAAACTAATAGATTTTTAAAAGGAAAAATAGACAATGTTGGTTATCGAGTCTATGCTTTAGCTATTGAAGATAAATTGTCTGTATCAGGGCATAAGTTAAATAAAATGGTCTATGCTCATAGATTAGTAGCTGAATATTTTTTAGATAATCCAAATAATTTACCTTATGTCCATCATAAAGATGAAAACAAATTAAATAATAATGTTGATAATTTAGCTTGGGTTACGCCTAAAGAGAATATGCAAGAACACAATAAAATAAAACAATCACAAAGAAGAGAACCTAAATATCATGTAAATAATCTTCCTAACGAAGAGTGGTTAATATTTCCAGAAAATGAGAATTATTCTGTTTCTTCTTGTGGAAGAGTAAAAAATAATAATACTAATCGTTTATTATATATAGATGAAAATCAAAAATATTGTAGAATACAATTAGGAAAAAAGAAATATTATTTACATAGGTTGGTATATTGTGTTTTTAATAATGACTATGATTTAGAAGGGTATGTAATAGACCATATTGATGCTAATCCAAAAAATAATAATTTAGATAATTTACAAAAAATTACTCAACAAGAAAATTGTTTAAAACAAGGAAGGTTCAACGACTAATCCTCTTAGGATGTAGAGCTAAGTAGCTCGAAGTGCGGAGCTCCTATTTAAATAGGATGAAGATATAGTCTCATCTATACATATACATAAAAGTATAGCAGTTCATAAGAGAACGCATCTAGGTGTAACGACCTAGGTGGAAGATTATTGAGGTGAAAAAACATTAACACTGACTGTGGAAGATGCCCTCATCTCTCCAGTTAGTTTCGCCGCTTTATCAGGTGCAGGCGTAATTAAGCAGAATAATGCAACTCCTATGGTACATGTTCATACAACCACAAAGACAACTATTGGTGCTGAACATAAAGTAGAGTTAAAAGAAGCATTAGGTAATGATATTTTATGTTTTGATGCTCCTATTTTTGTTATGGGAGTAGATACAGATGGCTCATTAACAGGTGAGTTATATGAGTTAGCAGAAGGCGAGAATAGCCAAACAATAGATGAAACTGGTGCAGTAACAGAGCCTAAGACAGCTATTACGCTTATTTCAGGTGAGGCTGGAACAACTGTACAAGTTGATTATTATGTATTAAAGAAAGGTAATAAAGTTACCGAATTACAGATAGATGCAGAGAACTTTGGTGGATACTTCTATGTTGAGGGAGATACACTTTGGAGAGATAAAGATGGTAAGGATTATCCTGCTGTATTTACATTCCCTAAAGTTAAGATTCAGTCCAACTTTACGTTCACAATGGCGTCTACTGGAGATCCAAGCACCTTCTCTTTCACAATGGACGCCTTCCCCGGATATACCTACTTTGATAAGACTAGGGAAGTGCTTTGTGTAATCCAAGTAGTAGAAGAGAGCGACCAAGCTACTAAGGAATTTGAGTCTGTTATGGACCATGCAACAGGTGAAACAACAACTTATCAGACAGACCCTAAAAATAATGGTACACATCCAGAAAAAAAAACAGTCTGAGTAAAGTAATGGCTCCAAAAGTAATAAGACCTGCTTATAAAATGCCAGAAGTCGCACTCAACGTTAGTGAAACTGATGAAATTGACGAAACTGAAGAGCTTAATATATAACAAGGAGAAAGCGGTGGTAAAAACCGCTTTCTTTTTTATTAGGAGAAAGGAGGAAAGAAGATATGCCAAGTGCTTTTTATGTAAATTGGTGGACAAGACATTATTTTGAAAAAAATGATAAACTTTCTGGTGTAAATGCTGATGAAAGAGGATTTTTAAAGATATTTACAACTGCTATGATTGAAAGACAAAAAAAAGTAGCTCTAGATTTAGTTAAGCAAACTTTTGAAAAGAAATTTGTTCAACCTAATATAGCAAAAATGAGTGAAATAAAAAGTATTAAAAATAAAGAAGTTGCAAGAGAAGAATATTTAAATCTTGTTAGAGATGTTCAAGAACAAGCATTACCTCAAGCTGCCGCAACAATGGTTAAAGAATTGCAGATGGTGCCTTGGGATAAGATAGATACAGAAAACCCCAATCTTAATGTGGTAATACAAAATTTACAAGTATTTATAGATAAAGTAAGAAAAACTCTAAAAAAAGTAGAATCTGATTTTAAAAAGCCAGAAACAATTACTGCTTTAATTTCAGATAAAGAATTAAATGCTCTTGTAAGTGGTAATACTCAAGTTAGTTCAGAATTATCAACAGAAACTAATGCTTTTAGAAGAAAATTAAGAGAAGATATTATGGGTAGTGAAGAATTTTCTATTGATTTAAAAGGCAAATATAAGAATGGAGTAGATAGTTATTTAAAAACAGTAGCTATGGTTGAAGCTAATTTAATAATCCTCGAAAGCTTTAAAACAGAAGACAACCTTAAAAATTTACCAGTTAAGGTAAGGTCTACTATGATGCAACAATTAATAGGTTCAACATGGGCAATGTTAAATAGAAATATTATAGGCTTTATGTCAGAGGAAAGATTAAGTACTGCGTTAGTAAATTCTAAAAAAGTTAAAGAAGCAATAAATCAATCTTTGTCAAAAAATAATAAAAATCAAAATGGAGTTACAATTACAGGCACTTTTGAATCTGCGGTTACAGGTGCTGAAAGTAGTTTAGTATTTAGTAAAAAAACAAGCGATGTTAGTTTAGATATAAATATAGAAAAAATGATAGATGGAGAATCAATAGGCACTTTTTCTGTATCATTTCCAAGTGTTTCTTTAAAAAGGACTTTCGTTAAACAAGGGAAAAGACAATCTATTAATTTAAAAACTGATACAAAATTAGGTCATTTTTTTGAAATCAAACAAGCTTTTGGTGAAACAAATAAAAAAAGACAAGATATGTTACAAGAAGCATTTTATAATGCTTTTGCTAAATATAAAGCTAAAAGGAATGAAAAAAATGAAGTTATTTCAGCTAAAGTTTCAGAAAAAAAAGCAAATAAAGATAGGATAATTTATGATGATGAAATGACGGCTGTATATAAATGGTTTAGATATTTAGCTCTTGTTCCTGCGTTAACAGGTAGTCAAAATAAAGATGACTTTGCTTTCTTTTTTGTAGTAAATGATAAAGTTTATACAGCAGATAAAATTGTTGCGAAAGTAATACAAGATGATGGGAAAAAAGGAGGATTAAATCTTTCTCATAACTTACCTAATTTACAAAGACAACTTATCACTTTACATAAAAGAGTCCCCGCCGAAAGAGATGGTAATATATGGACTCCTGATAAACATTCTGCTAATATAAGGTCTAATAATATTATAGAAGCTATAAGAGGATTACTTATAGCTATAAAATTAAATGCTAATTTTAACACATTAGACTTTTCAGGTATTGAAGGCATATTATAATTACTTGACTTTTCTAAAAATTTTTTATATAATAAGAATAATATTATAAAGGAGATAAAAGGATTATGAAACTACCTACAACAAATAAAATAGAAACAAAAGAAATAAAATTTAATGATGAAATCATTAAAGTAAAACAATATATTACCGCAAGTAATAAAAATGATTTAATAGCTATTACTTTACAAAAATGTATTGAGAATAATGTAATAAATGTAATAAAAAAAGAAATATATTTTTATTGTTATCTTATAAAAATGTATACTGATATTGAATTTAATATAGAGGATGACAATGAAGAGGCGGTTTATGCTATATATGATAATTTAGAATCAAATGGAATAATACAAGCGGTTATTGATGCTATCCCAGATGAAGAATATTATTCTTTAACAGATGCACTTAATAAACAGGTGGAACATAATATAAAATATTATCATTCTACAGCGGGAATATTAAATTCTATAATAACAGATTTGCCAAAAAATGCTGCAGCTGCCGCCCAGATAGTAGAAAGTTTTAATCCAGAAAAGTATGGAGAAATATTAAACTTCTATAATGCTATTAATAATAACAGGGCAAAATAAGATAAATCTTCCTATCCTATTGTGATATAAAATAGGATAGGATTTTTTTATATCGTATTTAGGAGGGAAAAGGACATGGCTGTAAATGGCGGACAAATAAAATTTGGAATTGGATTTAATGTAGACCAACAGGGTTTAAGAACATTACAATCAGATTTAGAAAAGATACAAAATATGTCAGCCGCTACTTTTTCTAAGATGAATAAGAATTTATCTTTTAGAGATGCAGTTGATGAGTTAGATAAAATAAAAGGCTCTGTAGGACAATTACAATCTGCCTTAAATAAAGCCTTTAATACAGATTTAGGTACAATAAATATATCTAAATTTAATAATGAATTAAAAAATTTAAATATAAATGAATTATAGTCAAGATTTCAAACTCTTGGACCTATAGGACAACAGGCATTTCAAAATTTAACATCCGAGGTTTTAACAACTAATATTCAGTTAAAACAAAGTGTTAAATGGATGGATGAAATTGCTAACACAATGATTAATACTGTTAAGTGGGGAGTTGCATCTTCTGTATTCAACTCTATCACTATGAGTATACAATCAGCTTATAGTTATGTTCAGGGGTTAGATTCTTCTTTAAATGATATACGAATAGTAACAGGCAAATCTGCAGATGAGATGAGTAGATTTGCGGTTCAGGCGAACGAGGCAGCTAGAAATCTTAGTGCTAGTACTAGAGATATAGCAGAAGCCGCTTTGATTTACTATCAGCAAGGTGATGAAAACGCCGAAGCTATGTATAAGGCTCAAGTAACTACTTCCGCCGCAAATGTATCTGGCATAGACCCAGATGAAATGTCTGATTACTTAACTGCGGTATGGAATGGTTATCAAGTAGCAAACCAAGCCGCAAAAGAAGGTATGGGAGTCTATACTGAATATGTTGATAAATTAGCTGCGGTTGCTGCTACCACCGCATCAGACCTAGCAGAAGTTGCAACAGGTATGTCAAAGGTTGCTTCTGTTGCTAATCAAGTTGGAGTAGATTTTGATTCCTTAAATGCACAAATTTCAACTATTGTTTCTGTTACCCGCCAAGCTCCAGAAACTGTAGGTAATGCGCTGCGTACAATATATGCAAGAATTGCTGATTTAAAGATAGATGGCGAATTAGGTAAAGTATCAGGTGGTTTAGCAGATTTAGGTATCCAAGTATTAGATACTTCTGGTGAACTGAGAAACATGGATGATATTTTAGGTGATATTGCTGGACACTGGAATGAGTGGGATACCAAGACACAGACATCAGCCGCACAGTTATTAGCAGGTAAATATCAGTACAACTCTCTTGTTACTTTGTTTAATAACTGGAATGGTATGTATTCAGAAGCATTAGATACTTCTTTAAATGCTACTGGTGAGTTAGCTAAACAACAAGATATATATAGTCAGAGAATCACCGCACATATTCAGGAGATGAGGACTAGTTGGGAATCAGTTGCTGATTCTTTCTTTAATGAGGATTTTCAAGAAACATTAAAAAATTTTATAGATGGGTTTGCTACTTTTGGAGATGTAACAGCTACTCTTTTTGATAGTCTTGGGGGCGGTTTACCCCTTTTACAATTATTAGGTAGCTTATTATTACAAATTGGTAGTAGACAGATTGGTACGGCTATTAGTACTTTTGTTAGTAATTTTCAAGCAAGTAAAGATAGAGTTGCTCAATTAAATGCAGAATTAGAAATAACTCAATCTTTAGCTCAATCTAAAGGATATGAAGATACAGTAATTAAGGGTATAGTAGATCGCACTGCCGCTATGCAACAATATTATTCAGTTATGTCAGAAGGTGACATAAATGAAAATAAAGATTTGATAGCTAAAATAGCAAGTTATGAACAACAAAAGCAAGCTATTGAACAAAATACACAGGCTGCGGAGGAATTTATTTCTAAAGTTACAGGAGCTACAAATTTAAATATTCTTGGCGATAATGTAGATGAATCTGTTTTAAATAAATTTGGTAAAATTCAAACTGTTCTTGAGAATATTTATAAGTGGATTAGTAGAGTTAGTGAAAATTTTAATACTTTATCTTATGATATAGAAAAAACAGAAAATGGAATAGAAATTTTTAACGGAATTAAAAAAAGTGCTGAAGATTTACTTAATACAAATGCTTTAAATGAAGAGCAATTTAGAAGAATAAATGAATTAGTACAACAGTTAAATTCATATGGGAACAAAGGTGTAATTGAAAATTCTGGACAATTACCTGCAAACCCCGGAGAAATAGAAAAACTTAACAATATTGTTAATGACTTAATTTTATTAATTAAACAATATGGAAAAGAAGCGGTTGATTCTGCTACTATTGCTGGTAGTGCAATAGACAAAAATGTTGAAGAATATAATAAAGCAAAAAATGGTGCAGAAGCTTATTCTCAACAGTTAGAAGCTAATAAAGCAAGAATAAGTCAAGCTTTTGATACTACTCAAATTGTTAAATTTGTTGGAGGATTAGGACAAATTGCTTTTGGATTAGAGCAAATTACAAATTTAGGTGATATTTGGTCAGATAAAGATTCTACAACAGGAGAAAAAATACTTCAAACTTTTGTTTCATTAAGTTTTGTAATTCCTAGTCTTATAAGTGGACTAAAAGAATTTTCTTCTTTTAGAGAAGAATTTTTTAAAAGTTTTGAAAGAAAAACTCAAACAGATATATCAACAACTCAAGATTCTCTTAAACAAGTAGCTAATGAAAAAGAATTACAGTCAGAAAAATTAAAAAAAGAATTAAAAAAACAACAAGTATTATTAGACCAAAAAGATACTCTCGAATTACAAAAACAAAGTTTAGTCAATGATTTAAATTTTAAAAAGAAGCAACGTGAACAAGCACAACAACAGTTAGATATTGCTAAGCAAGCAGAAATAGAGGCAGTACAAGAATATCAAACTGCTATAGATGACCTCAATAGAGGTATGATTTCTTATGAAGATTTTACCAAAAAAGCTTCTACAGCACAAAATAAATTTAATAAAGCAACACAAGATAGTCAAATTGCTCAAGAATTATTGGAGCAAACTCAAAAAGAAGTTTATACTACTGAAAGAAACTTATCGGTTACAGAAAATCAATTAAACAATGCAAAAGGAGCTTATGCAAACCAAACTCGTATAGTAGCACAAGAAGAAAAAATTAATAATGATATAAAAGAGCAAGAGATTGTTTTAAATGAAACATTATCATCACAACAACAACGATTAAGTGATTTACAATCAACTAATATCGGAGTTATCACAAAATTAAAACAATCTTGGGCTGCTTTAGGCACTACTGCTAAAGCTGGAATTGCAGGGATTGCAGCAGCAGCCGCAATTCTAATAGCCATGAAAGTTTATGATGCTCTTACAATTTCTTCAAAAGAAGCTGTTGAGCAAACTAATAATTTAAAAGATAGTTATGAAGAAGTTTCTTCCAAAGTAGAAGAATTAAATAGCTCTTTGGAACAAACAAAAGAAAGAATAGAAGAGCTAGAAAAAAAAGATAGCTTAACTTTTATAGAACAACAAGAATTAGACAAATTAAAAGAAACTCAAAGTTTACTTGAAAGTCAAAAAAAATTACAAGAAGATTTAGCTAAAACAGCTGCTGAGGCTTATGCAGATTCTGCTGGATTTTCTGTTCAAAAACAATTTGGTCAAAATACTGTTGGCACGATTGGATAGACTCAAGCTTGGTGGGAAGACGCAGGTCAAGCGATAAGAAACTGGGCTTCTCCTGTACTTGGAGCGCAAGCTTTTTCTAAAGAAGATATAGAATCTGGCAAAAGGATTGATATACAGCAACAAATAGACCAATTTAATAAATTAAAAGAGCAACAAGAACAATAGAATGAAGCTGTTAAGCAAGGTGGAAAAAATCAAGAGTTTAATCAACAAGAATTAGATAATACTAATAGAAATCTATCTACATATCAAAACAATTTAATTTTAATTGTTGAAAGTTTAGATGAACAATATGAAGCTTTAGTAAAAAGTGGGCAAGGTTCTTCAGCTTCTGCTCTTAGTATTAAAGAAATGCGGGATAATATTTTTAAAACATTAGATCCAGCAAGTTATAAAACTGAACAGTTTGATGAAATTTGGGATAATGAAAAATATAAAGAAGTTGCAGAAGAAATATCAAACATAGGAACAGAAATAACAAGTTTAGATGATTTAATTAGAAAATCTAAAGGTTCAGAAGAATTAATTGTAGATTTACAAAAACAAGGTTTAACTGAAACGGAAATTCTTGAACAAATAAAAACTAAAATAAAAGAGATAAAACAAGAACAGTTAAATCAACCTTGGACCTCTGAAGCAGGTTTATCGATTGAAGAGTTTACTAAATATTATGATATTTCTGATTTAGAAGAAGTTGACCCGTTTAAAGGATTAACTTTATCTGCAAAACAATTTACAGAAGCTTTATCTGGAATGGATAAAGAAATAAAAACAGTAGCAGAAGCCATGAAAGAATATGAAGAAAATGGAGAAATTTCTGCTGAAACTGCATTAAGTTTAATAGAAGCTAATGAAAATTATGCTACAGCTCTTAAGTTTACTAAAAATGGCATTGAATTAGATACAAATGCGTTAAAAGATGAAACTGCTGAAAAAATTAATAATTTGAAATTAGAAATAGAGAATGAAAAGCAGAAATTAGAATCTGCTAAAGCTATTTTACAAGCTAAAGATGCAACTGAAGCACAATCTCAAGCCTTATATGATAATACTCTACAATTAATACAAAACAATAAAGAAGCTCAAGTGTCTGCGAATCAAAATTCAATAACAGAAAAAACAAAGACTAGAGATTTTGAATTAAGTAATTTTGAACAAGCGTAGGGTGTAAATTTTAAATCAGCTCAATTTTGGACAGATGATATTATAAATTCAATTTTAAAAGATAAATTTTTTACCAAAGAAGATAAAGTACATGGTGGAACAATCTCAACTTTTAATGAAGATAGTGTAAACGATATAGCAAAATTAGATAAATATAGACAAACTTTTAAAAATTGGATAAAAACTATTCAAACATATGATTCTGAAATCAAAGAATTAACAGATACAACAGTAGATGATGATAACCTTAGTGGAGTTCAAGAAGTTATAAAATCTACATTTGGTGATGTTGATGAGATAGACAAAAGACTTGCTGATTTATACGAAAGAGAGTCTACTTTAGATGGAATATTAAATTCAATCGTTTCAGGTGAAGCTTTCGTAATAGGAGATGAAGAAGGAACTACCACAAAATCAGTAGCTCCTTATATGAAGGATTTAGCTAAAAATCTTTCCTCACAATTAGCTGATGTTGATGCTTTTGTTGAAGAATATAATAATAGAATGGAAGACCTTGAAGAACAGCTTAAACAAGCTATTCTTGATGGTGATGAAGAAGCTATTAATAATATTCAAAAGACAATGGAGCAAGAAGCTATTAATTTCCAAAAAGGATTAAGTGGCAAAACTTCAAAACTTAGAGAAAATGGCAAACAAATTGCTAGTGAATTAATTAAATCTTATGTTCCACAATTTCAAGGAAGAGATTTATCATCTATAACTAATGAAGAGTGGCAACACGCATCTGATGATTTAGAAGCTGCTATTCATAAAATTGATGACGAAATTAGCAAAACAACAGATGAGAAACAAAAAGAAGTATTAGAAAAAAGAAAACAAGACCTTGAATCTCAAAAAACAGGTTTTGATATAACTAAAGAATATATTAATACTTTTTTAGAAAAGATTGGACTTAATCCCGGCGAGGGAGAATATGGCAAGGACTATAAAAGTACTTTTGACCCTGTATTATCAGCTCTTAATGATGATTTTGACTGGTTTAATGAACAAGTAAATGATAGAATAGAAAATGCGGTTTCTGGATTAGAAAAAGTTGATATATATACAGATGCTATTCCTAAATTGCAAGAAAAGTATGAAAAAGCTTTATATCTTAATGCAGGTAAAGAAAGTGAGACAAGTAAAAAAATAGCTAAACAAATAGAAGAAAACCAAAAGGGTATAACAGAAGCTTATAAAGAGAATCATCAAGCTATTATTCAAGAATATGAGGATATGAATGATGAGCTTCAAGATTATATAGATTTACTTGATGAGGATTCACCTACTTATTTGGCGGATAAAGCAGATTTACTTTCTAGGCAAGCTGCGGTTTTACGTAGTGAAATGGCTGCTAATGCAACAGAAATTGAACGTGTAAGAAAAGCATTAGAGAAAGACCCCGCTAATCAAGGCTTATTAGATTATCTTAAAGACTTACAAAAAGAAGCTAGACAATATCAGAAAGACCAGAAAAGTATAGAAGATGGTTTTGAAGAATTAAACAACAAAACAAAAGAAGCAGTTGATAATGCGGAAGACTTGATTAAATCTGGTATTACAGAACAGTTAGATGAAATTGAGGATGGACTGCAAAAAGAGGCGGATGCTGCTGAAAAAAATGCGGATGCTATCAAAAAAGCTAATGATGATAAGAGAGATGCTTTACAGGCTTATCTTGATATGCTTGAGAAAATCTGGGATGCAGAAGATAAAGAAAATGAGCGACAAAAGAAATTACAACAACGCAGTGAAATAGTACAAGAGCGTAATAGATATTTAACTGCGGGCGCCACAGGTGATTTGGAGGCACTCTCATCCGCACAAGATAAACAGAAAGAGCTTGAAGAATTAGATGAAGAATTAAAAGAAGACGCTATAGAAGCTTGGCGGCAAGCAATAAGAGATGCTATTCAAGACCAGATAGACCAACTTGATAATATAGATGATGAGTTAGATAAGCAGACAGAAGTTTTACGAGACCAATTAGAAGCTTTCCAAGATTTAAGAAAAACACTTGAAGATGACCCAGAACAAATGGCGGCTTTAGTGGCGGATATACTGGCTAAGGGGACTGGAACCGCTATAGGTCAAACATTTGATATGAGCAATATGGGTACTCTTGCAGATAAAGCTAGTGGAGAGTATTATAAAGCTACTTACGACCCCACTATAACCCAAAAAGCTCTACAACAGGGATTACAATATTATAATCCTATTACTGGCGGTTATACAAAGATTACACAAACTGATTATGGTATGATTATAGCTGATTCTCTCAAAGATGAACGTAAGAAGATGAGGGATTGGCTCACTCAATTAGGTTATACTGTTGAGAGTTATGACAAAGATTCATATAAAACCACAATCAGTAAAGATGGTAAAACTTATACCTTAGACCCTGAAGCGGTTTTAGGTAATATGGAATCTGACTATTATCATTATGCTACTGGCGAACAAATGCAACAAGTATTAGCTAATGCGGGAATTAATACTAGCTTAGAGGAAATCCTTGGATTGCCAGCAGATACCGCTGCTGAATCTATGGATAAGGTAAGTGTTAGTGCGGATAATACAGCAGAATCTCTTGACAAAATGAATAGTGCATTGACTGGTGCTACAACTACCTCAACTCTCGCAAAAACAACTGGAGGTACTACCGCTGCTACGCCTACTTCCGCCACATCTTCTGGTGGCACAATAGCTACTATAAAGGCTTTACCTTCTTTAGTTCAAACTTTATTGGATTCTAATGATACTGTTGTTTCTAATATAGCAAAAGGAATGTTAGATTCTATAGATGTAGATGCTAAAGAAGCTTCAAAAGGAATAAATATAAATAATAATGTAGATATAAATATAGGTGATACAACTATTAGAATAGATGGAAATGCGGATAATAATACTTTAATTAAAATGGAGAGAATGATTGATAGCAAAATAAAAGATTTTTCTAATAAATTAGTTGGTAAAATGGGGGCAAACCCATCCGCAAATAGAAAGAAATTTTAATTTTATCAAGGCTAATAATTTTCTTTATTAGCCTTGACTTTCTTAAATTTTTTTGATATAATAAAGCAATAGCAATAAGAGATAAAAGGTGGATTGATATTTATGATGTATGATATTGATTTTACTTTTAATGGTATAAGTTCTACAGATATGAATTTATATAATGTAAAAGTAAATCAGAGTGATGTAGTACACTTATTTAATGGGGCAAAAGAGCTAACAACCGCAAGAGCGATTTATGGGGATAGAAACATAATAACTAATATAAGCACAAATCCCCTTACTTTTTCGCTTACATTTACTGGGCTTGATACTGGATTCTCTCTTGAACGCAGAAGAGAAATATTTGAATATTTTGATGTAGATAATTATGCACCAATTTCTTTTTCACAAGACCCAGATTTTTATTAGAATGTTATGCCTTTAACAAGTCAACAAGATTTACATACATTTTATGCGGATAATGAAGGATATTTTACTATTGATTTTGTGTGTGATGCGGGTCATGGATGGATTAGTGAGCATTATTCATATGATATTAGTGAAGAAACTTGGTTTGAGGCGGTTCCAAAAATAGTAAATAAAACAAATGTAAAAGATGAAAATGGTACTTATAGAGCTTATCCTTATATGATTATAAAAGATTTAGGAGCAGAAGAAACAGGACAATATATTAGTTTTGGTTCTAATTTAGTTATTGATGCCCCTGTGAAAGAAAATGAAGATACAGGTGATAGATGGTTTATTTTTGAAAAATATAACCCGGGTGTTACTTTAGAAATAGATAATAAAACATTATTTATACATACAAGTGATGGCAGCAATGTTTTGGCAGGTGATAATCCTATGTTAGCTAACAGAGGAATGTTATTTAAAACAGGAAAAGGATTTTATCTTGAAAAAGGAGAAAATATTATATATAAACGTACTCTTTCAGGGGTAAAATATCCTCATTATTTACTAGATTTATATTTTGATTTTGCAGTAATGCAATAAAAGTATGGTGATAAAATATGTATTATAAAACAAAAAATAATATTGATTATAATTATACCTTTTTATTAGCTAACCCAAGTCAAAAGGATAGACCACTTTGTTTTGTTATTATAAATGATTTTACTTTTAATAAAAATTATAAAGACACAGTGAATTATGATACATTAACTTTTTCCTTAGAGCGGTATTGTGAAAATTATTTTAATGGAAAAAAGCAAAAAATTGAGCAGCCTGCTTGGAGGCAATTAAAAGAAGGTATGATTATAGATTTTAGAATATATGGAATAAAAACTATTGAAGATACTCAAAGTAGTTTAGTATTTCAAGAATATTTTTATGTAAATCAACCTTCTGTTGATATGAATGGACATAAAGATGTTAGTTGCATTCCATATCATCAACATTTATTTGAAACAACAAAAGTAAGAGGATATAGTGATGTTAGAAAACTCTTACAATATGAGGGGGATGATACTCCTTTATATGAAAATAATCCTAAAAATAATAAAAAGAAAATAAAAATGCCTATATATACTTTAAAAGATGGTACAAAATCTACTTATAATTTTGATAATTATTTAGAGGGTGGAATATTAAACTATATTTTAGAATATAGATTGAATGATTGGACAGTAGAATATTATGACCCTATAATAAATCACTATTAGGATGATATGCGATTACAGATATATAATATAAATTCTTTATTAAATAATAAAACTGTTGAAGGAACAATGGCTTATAAAATTAAAGAATTATTTACAAAAGTTAAACAAGCTTATATGGAAAGAGAATATACTGATTGGAAGTATTTTACTTTTAATGATGATAGGAATAAAAGAACATTATATAATGCTTTAACAGAAATGCACAATATAATAGCTTCTGACCCTATTGAGTATTTTTTTAATATACAAAGTGGATATACTTCTTGGTATACTTTAAAAAATAATTTTGAAACAATGTAGGAAAAAATATCTGACGCTCTTGAACCTTTTAGGGGAAGTGATTTTGATAATAAAGTATATGCTGACCCCCAATATATAACTAAATTCTATTCAGATTTAGAAGAGGCAACTGCTGAATATTTAAATTATTTAAATGTTATGTTGACTTATAATATAGATTTATCAAATATTAAATTAGATATAGATGAATATAATAATTTAATTAATGATAGTTCAATTATTTATCAAATTTTAATAAAAGATATTTTACCTTTATTGGCGGATTTTGTTAATATTCCTAGTAAATTTATTTATAGAGATTTAGCTTTTGAGAACGATAATTTATCTTCTATATTTCAGCAGTTAGAAGAAAATTATTTATGTGTATTTAAATTTGATAATGTTAATAAAACAATTTCTATATATAGTAGAGAAAGTTTAAATCAAGACTCTATGTTTATATTAACTCCAGATAATTATGTTATGGATATAAACTATCAACCAGATTTCTCTAAAATAATTACTAGATTATACATAAAAGGTAAAGATAATTTAACTATTGCAGGAATTAATCCAACAGGACAAACTTATATTGATGATTTTTCATATTTTGAAAGTTTTATGTCAAAAGAGTTAAAAGATTTCTTAGATAGTTATTATAATGAAATAAAAACAAATAATGTTGAAGATATATTAAATAAATATCAATCTGAAGCTTTACGGTTAGAGAATGAAAAAGCTGATTATATGACGTATTATTACCAGTATGAAGCTGCTAAAACCGCAGATGAAGAATATTCTTTAGTACCTGTTGAACAGAGAACCGTTAAACAACAAAATGATTTTTGGGCGGCAGAAGAATTACTTGGAAATTTAAGAACAACTGCATTAAAATATGATGTGGATAATAGTAATTTCTCTGAACCTGCTATTGTTGATGGCACTATATATAATTCTTATGATAATTATAAAAGAAGTGTATATAGTGGAGTAGATATTGACGAAGTTACAGAAATAAAGGTTAAATTTGAGTATGCTATTGGTGTTATAACTAAAAAGATAGTTGACTTACAATCTCAATATGAATTAAAAAGATATTTTTTTAATCATAATAAAGAAGATTTATATTCTGAATTGGCGGAATTTATTATAGAAGGAGATTTAGATGTCAATTATTTATATGATGAAAAACAAGCCTATTATTATGCACAACAATATTTAAAACAAATTCAAAAAATACCTATTCAAGTAACAATAAACATCGTTAATTTATTAAAAAATAATAATTATTTTTATCAATGGTGTAATATATTAAATATAGGAAAATATGTTTATATATCTTCACCGCAAGATTTAATACAGTTAGAAAAAATAAAATTTATTTCTTATACTTATACACATTCTTCTAATACTATTGTTTTAACATTTAGTAATGAAGATGAGATTACTGATACTTTACACATATTGTCAAAGAATATATTAGGATATACTTTAAAATTGTCTGATAAAATGGATTATTATCAATCCTTATGGAAGAATTTTTCAGATATGAAAGATAAAATTTTATTAGATAATTCAGAACTTAATACAGGTAATAATTTAATAAAAGATGGTACTGGAAATGTAATTGCTAATGCGGGAGGTCTTGTTTTAAATAGTGGAAAAGATAATGGATTAATAAAGACCCCTACTGGCTTATATTCAAAAGACTTTACGGATGATATAGATAATTTAAATAAAGTTATATCAAGCGGTGGAATTTCCAGTGTTGGTGGGCTTGGTTTATTAGTAGATGGAATATATATAGATGAATTAGAAACAAATATTAAAGCTTATTTATGTAAGCCGACAGGATTTGTAATGAAAACAACAGAGGGAAAGACTCAAATAAAATATCCAGCTTGGAATAATGAGAGTGAAAAAAATTATACAAATACTAATTCTTTAAGTGCGGATACTTTAGTAGACGGAGAAGAAACAAAACAAGCTATACTTCGTCCTTATATTCATCTTGTAAAAGAAAAGATGACTTATGAGGAAAAGTGGTTAAATAAACCTGAAAATTGGAATAAAATAACCTTAGATGAATTAGAAGAATTAACTATAAATAATCATAATTTATATTGGACTGCGGTTGAAGGTAATAATGCTTTTGATTCTATTAGTTTTAGTCCACCTATTACTTATGATAGTTTATCTAACAAAGACAGCATTATAAATGATTTTTATAAAGTTAGAATTTTAAAATCTTTAAATAAAAAATTTGTTAAATTTAATCAGAGCTTAAGGAAAACTCATGCTAGTAATAATAATACAACATATGAGCCTTATACTATTTAGGGAGCAGGAAATGGAATTACCTATAAAGGAAATGTGAATGAGGGTACTGGAAATTCTGATGTTGAAGTAAATCAAGGACAATAGACTTTTATAAAAAATCAAGACAGCGGTGGTTTTGTTTATATATCAAGAGGTGTTACTCCTGAGGAGGGAGCACAGGTTTCCGCCGGATTTAGGAGAGGATTTATCATGAAAGATGATAATTTATATCAAGCTTTTGGAGATAGAAATATTGCTTATCATCCTTTCGCTGTGGTAAATAATTTACAAGAAGCACAACAATTACCAGATAATTTATTAGTTTTTGTAGGTGCTTTAAAAGAACAATAAGGAAGGAGCTAAAAAGATATGAGTGAACTCGTTATATCAACACCAGAAGAATGGCTGAATTTTGTCAATAGTAGTCAAGCTGGAACTGCTGATGATATTTTAAAAGTGAGCTTAGCTAATGACATTGACTTTAAAGATGTTATTGTATCCTCTTATATAAATTCAAGAAAATCTTATACCGATTTCGATGGTCAAGGTCACACATTTAAGAATATGGTTTATAATCATAGTAATTCTAATTTTAACTTTTTAAATTTTGAAGGTTTAGTTCAAAATGTTAAATTCAGCAATAATTTTATTTCTGTCGACAAGACTCATATATTTAGATTTATATATGTTCAATATGGTTCTCGTCCGTCCACAGATTATCTCGATATACTAGATATTGATATAGAAGGAACAAATACCATAACAGCATCTACTTTAGATGTTATATATTTTTCCGCAAGTAATATGAACTCAACACAATATAGACGAAATAAAAATATTAAAATTTCGGGGACATATTATTTAAGTATGAGTAATGATAGTAATATTTTTGACTATTCGTTAAACTCGCGTGGTGCTATATCAAATGTAGCAATCAACATTACTATAAATATAACACACTTGTATGAAACGTATATTACTATATTTAGGTCTCTCGTAAGTTCTACATATGGTTGTTATTGTATAGTAAATTTTAATTATATTGGCCCGCCTTCTGCTCTTGCATCGTATATAACAATGTTATATCATTTTGGTGGTAATTCTTGTATTTGTTGTTATTTTGTTGGACGATTTTCATCTAATGACGGTAGTAAAAATTTTAGGTTTACTAACAATAGTGCAGACCCCGCAAATTTTGAAAGTTTTTTTTGTATAGAAAGTGGAGAAGAATATATTTATTCTTTAGATACAAGTACTACAATAAAACAAATTACTTCACAAGAACTAAAAGATGCTGATTTCTTGCGTAAATCTCATTGGCCGATTTGATCAAGGCGGTGTGTATAAATGGATTACATAAATGGCTTTTTCGATACTAGTGAATTTGATAATGCTACAATAACTCAAACGAACAGTACTATTAATGAACGTTTAGATTTTTTAGCATACTTCAACACAATAATTAAATCTGTAACATTTCGTGCGTCAACCACAACAACTACAATAGGTGATTGGTATGGACAAAGTTTAGATGACATACCAAATCCTGCATTAGGAGAAGTTTATATTGAGTTTTACACTTATGATAAAGACAAACGTAATAATACATATAGTTTATTACATCGTACAGGTTATTATTCTGCGGAATCAAAATTAAGTACTGATAATGAAATTGCAGAATATTCTATTATATTAAATGAAAATGATCAAGTTACGGTACCAATGGGGTCATATGGTCAAATCACGATATATGGAAGAAATTTTAGTGGAACATATTCATGGACTTACGTAGATAATGAAAAAGTGTCACATACTTTAAGATATTCTAAATCAACCCATGTAAATAAAAGAAGTATTGTAAGTCCATATAATCTTCAGGCGCAATGCCGAGATGGATTAATAATCTTCATGCCTATGGGAGTTACATCAAGTAGTGCGACGAGCATTGGCGATATAAAAATAGAATATTCCTGCGAAAAAAATTTTGAAATGGCTATGGATATTTATCCACGTCCAAAATCAATGGATTTTGTAAAAAATGAACCGTTTAAAGGATATACAGACGGTACACCATTACAAGCCTGGAAAATAGATAGCAATAATAATGGCTATCCATGGATATTTGGTTATACTAGTGGTGGTATAGGTAATCAAATTTATTAGAAACAACAAGATAAATTAATTCAACTAACAGTATATTATAAACGACAAGAACAATTAATACCTTTACAAGTATATTAGAAACAAAATGGACAATTAACACCTTTTTAATAATAAAAGGAGGTAAAAAATAATATGATACAAGAAATTATTATGCTAGTTTTAAAAATAATAATTATAATTTTTGTTCCTGCAATAACTTCAATAATTACTTTTTATTTTAAAAAATATATTGATTTAATTATTGATAAACATTTTTCAAATCAAGAAGCAGAGAATCTTAAAAAAGCAACAGATATTATTGTTGATTCAGTAAATTATGTTCAGCAATCATAGGTAGATAGCTTAAAAAAGAGCAACCTTTTTGATACAAAAGCACAAGAAGAAGCCTTTGAGGTTGCTAAAAGCAGAGCATTGAATTTAATGAATGATAAAATAAAAGAAGATATAAATAAAAATTATGGTAATGTAGACACTTTTATACAAACAATGATAGAAAGTATAATTGCACAACAACATAAATAAAAATATATTAAATTTTAAGAGCTTATTTATTTAAATAAGCTCTTTTTTTATTGTCTTTAATTTTATATTACTTTAAAAATGAGTTTAACTTATGTGCCAAATTTTAAATTTTAATTAAAATTTTGGACAAAGTAAGAAAGAAGTTTTAATTAAAATTTAATATAATAGTGAAAGAACAAAGAAGGAGGGAAATAAAACATGAGTTATTATAATCCTAATTTATACAATAGTAATAATATGGGATAGCCTTACAATAATTTTGGAAATAATAACAATAATAATTATAATATTCCATCTCCTCAACCAATGCCACAAATGTCATAGGTAACACAACAAATTCCACAGAATGTTTTAAACACTTTAAATGGTAAAATTGTTGATAGTGAGGATATTGTAAAAGCTACAGAAGTGCCAATAGGTAGCTATGGAGTATTCCCAAAAGCAGATTTAAGTGAGATATATATTAAGACTTGGAATAATAACGGTACAACAAGAATTATAAAATATCAGCCTGTTATTCCAACACAACAAGAAGAGAACAATACTCCAGAAATTAAAAACAATGATACTATAGATAAAATATTAGAAAAGGTTGAGCAATTAGAAAATAAACTAGATAATATAATAGGCGGAAGTAATAAATCTACTGCTCAAACCGCCGCCAAGAAGGAGGTTAATATAAGTGCCTATTAATCCTATTCAAATAATACAAATGATAAAAAATGGCGAGAATCCTCAACAGTTAATGTTACAAATGTTAGAGGAAAATGCTTCATCTAATCCTATTTTATCTAATGTTTTATCTCTTGCAAAAGAGCATAGAGAAGAAGATATAGAACAAGTCGCTCGTAACTTAATGGCAGAAAAAGGATTAGATTTTGATAAAGAGTTTAACAATTTCAAGCATTATCTTGGAATTTTTAAATAAATAAAAAATTAAATTACTCAAGGAGGTAACGAGATGTTTAATGGAGGTAACTGTTGCGGTAGTGGTTATAGTTTAGCTGATATTGCTGCTGCTACGGGCAATAATGGTAGAAACTCAAATGATAATGGCTGGGGCGGAGATGGCGCTTGGTAAAGGATAATTTGCCAAGGATAAACTGCGGTATTAAGCGGGAAGGCTGAGATG